>NZ_BSPX01000065.1:0-23815 GCF_030161255.1 Zoogloea oryzae | reverse complement strand
CAAAGGCCTGGTCGCGGGCAACCTGGGCCCGGTAGCCGGTGGCCTTGTCCACGGGCGTGAAGGGCAGGCTCAAGGCAAGCTGCTCGAACCGGGCGGGGACGCCGTCGAGCGCCGGCGCGGGCAACAGCGGGCGAACCGGCGGCAGCGCCTGACCGGCCTTGGCGACGAGGCCAAAGCCCGTCGGCAGGGCCTTCGGCGCGCCGCTGCCGGCGGGGTTGAACTGCACCTCGCCCCCGGTGACTTCAGCCTGGGCGGCGTGGGCGTCGGGGTTGGCGCCGACGCGGAATTCGGTGCCGCGAACGGCGACGGAGCCGGTCGGCGTGCGGATCTGGTAACGGGCGGCCGGCCCGCGCTGGGCCTCGACGCGGGTTTCGACGCGCCCCCGTTCGAGGAAGACTTCGGCGCTCTGGCCGCTGAAACCCGGCACGCCATGCAGCTTGTCGAGACGCGCGGCGCTCTGGGGCTGGACGGTCAGGCGGGATTCGTCGGGCATCGCGAGGGTCACGAAGGCGCCCACGCCAGTGCGCAGGAAGGCGCCGGCGGGCACCTTGGCGTCAAGCCCGAGGGCCCGGCCGTCCATCGTCACGTCGCCCTGCAGGGCAATCACCCGGGCCATCTTCGGTTCAATCCGCATCCACGCTTCGGGAATCCGCAGCTTGGCCCCCACCGGCACCCGCAGGGAATCGAGCACGCGGTTGTGGAGCTGGAGGTTCTTCCAGCCAAACGGCGCAGCCAGGAACTGTCGTTCCAGACCGATGAGCGTATCGCCCGATCGCGTGGTGTAGATGAGTTCCCGATCGGCGGCGAGGGCGCCGCAGGATGCCAGGGCACCCACGGCAAGGCCCAGAAAACGTAGAGGATGACAAACCACGGACGGTGTCTTTCGGTCGAGTTTGGCTCGATATATTAGTTGGCGGGCAACCGCAGGGTGCAAAACTTCGCAAACTTGTCCTGAACTGTGTCACGCCGTGCTAAAGACACGAGCTTAAGGGGCAATCGGCCTTTTAAGATGGAAAAGGATGCCT
This sequence comes from Zoogloea oryzae, assembly GCF_030161255.1. Classification (NCBI taxonomy): domain Bacteria; kingdom Pseudomonadati; phylum Pseudomonadota; class Betaproteobacteria; order Rhodocyclales; family Zoogloeaceae; genus Zoogloea; species Zoogloea oryzae. Next base: position 22,790 of record NZ_BSPX01000065.1, on the reverse strand, counting down.
TGACCCTTATGGCAAGGTACCGGTTTCTCAAGCCAATAATCTGGATTATCAATCGATACAAGGGGTAGTTATGAGCTTTCTTCAGGAATTCAAAGAATTTGCAATGAAAGGCAATGTGGTCGACCTCGCCGTCGGTGTGATCATCGGCGGGGCCTTCCAGAAAATCGTCGATTCCCTCGTCAAGGACATGCTGATGCCGGTTATCGGCAAGCTGCTGGGTGGCGTCGACTTCAAGCACCTTTACCTCAACCTGGGTGACAAGACCTTCGAAACCATGGAAGCCGCCGAAAAGGCCGGTGCCCCGCTGTTCAAGTACGGCGTGTTCGTCAACTCCATCATCGACTTCATGATCGTGGCGATGGCCATCTTCGTGGCCATCAAGGCGATGAACAAGCTCAAGCGTGAAGAGCCCGCTCCGGTCGAAGAAGCCCCGGCCGAACCGGAAGACGTGAAGCTGCTGCGGGAAATCCGTGACGCGCTGAAGAAGTAAGCGCGCGGAAAACGGGGTTCCCGGACGGGAACCCCGGAAAACATCAGGCCGGCGAAAGCACTGCCGTGCCAAGAGAAGGCGACTCGGACGGGTCGATGCGCTCCAGCCGGTAACCGAAGTTATAGGTCGGAGTCAGACGGAAGCCGTTTTCCGGACGCAGGTTGAGCTTGCTGCGGACACGGCTGATGTGGGTATCGACCGTCCGGGTCGCCAGGTCGGGGTTACGGCCCCAGACGGCTTCCAGCAGGTGACCACGGGACAGCAGACGGCCCAGGTTGCGGAACAGGAAGGCCGCCAGCTCGAACTCCTTGTCGGTCATCTCGACGGGCACCCCATCGACCGTCAGCATCTTGCGGGCCAGGTCGAAGTTGTACGGCGCCACCACCAGACTCTGGTTATTGGTGCGCGGCTGCGAGCGGCGCATCACCGCCTCGATCCGCGACAGCAGTTCGATCCGGCGCGGTGGCTTGATCAGATAGTCGTCGGCCCCGGCGCTGAAGGCATTGGCGATATCCTCCTCCGCATCGCGGGAGGTGATGAAGATCGCCGGCGTATCGTTGCCGCGCTCCACGCGCAGCCAGCGCAGCACCTGCTCGCCGGTGAGATCGGGCAGCACCCAATCCACCAGGAACAGGTCAAAACTTTCACGGCTCGCTACGCGCATCAATTCGCGAGCCAATCCGAAACCATGCACATCGTGCCCGGCTTCCCTCAGCCAGCCCGTCAGGACTTCCATCTGGGCCGGATCATCTTCGAGAATAGCGAATCGCACGCTGGTCTACCTTTTTCGAGAAATTAAGCACGTCCACCCACAACCACGCGCCAGACTCCTTTGGCAGCAATTCACGCGAACGGAGTTCATGCGTAGTCACCCACATAAGGATTGCTTTCGCGCTCCTCGCCAAAATCCGACATCGGACCATGGCCAGGAATGAAAGCCACATCCTTGCCCAACGGCCAGAGCTTGTGACGGATGGAATTCACGAGCGTGGCATGATTTCCACGGGGGAAATCGGTACGGCCGATGGAACCGGCAAAAAGCACATCACCCACCACCGCCAGGCGTGCAGCGGTGCTGAAGAAGACGACGTGCCCGGGTGTATGACCCGGGCAATGCAGCACATCCAGGGTTTCCTCGCCAATGCTGACGGTGTCACCATCGACCAGCCAGCGGTCGGGCGTGAAAGCCTCGACCTGCGGAAAGCCAAACATCTTGCTCTGCTGGGGCAGGGCGTCGATCCAGAAGCTGTCTTCACGCTCCGGACCTTCGATCGGCACATTGAGGCGACGGGCCAGCTCGGCCGTCCCGCCAGCATGATCGATATGGCCGTGGGTAAGAAGAATCTTCTCCACCGTCAGGCCGAGCGCTCCAATGGCTTCCGTGATGCGGTCCACATCACCCCCCGGATCCACCACCGCGGCGCGGCGCGAAGCATCACACCACAGCAGCGAGCAATTCTGTTCAAACGGGGTGACGGGGACGATCTTGTATCGAAGCATGTTTATTTTCTGGAATCGGAAAGGAGACGAAAGGACGTATGACTACGTATCTGAATCCACCGTTCGGTCCCGGCTTTCTGGATGTCCTGCATGCTTCAAAGTTTATCATGCACCAAATCGGCGACCATTCACGTTCTCGCCTCCCCGACCCAGAATGAGCGCACCTGACACGCTTGTTTTCATTCAAGGACGATTTGGTGGAATGCAAATGTCAGAAAGCCTTGCGCGGATACAACGGCGAAATACATTTGGCAAAACCCGGGAAATGCTCGCCAACAAAGGCGATCCCGGATTTCATTCCACGAAGCAAATTGCACCCTTAATTGACAGGGGAATATGCGCGATGAAAAGACGGGCTCCCGGCGCCGCCCCGGGAAGGGAGGAAAAATGTTTCAGCGGGGCGGCGGAGTGCTGCCGCGGGGATCGGTCAGCGCGATGTAGCGGATGCGGTCCTGCTCGTAGCGGGTGCGGATCGCCTCGACCTCGCGCTTCTTCGCTTCGATCACCGACCCCTGGGCGGCCAGCTCGCTGTCGGACTCGCGCAGGGCCGCCGCAAGGGGCGACGGCATCGGGCGCCTGGCGTAGAACTCGGCCTCGCGGTTGAGGCTTTCACGCTTCTTGAGCAGCTGGGCCTGCCGGGCCTCGGCACGCTTGAGCTCCTGGTCCACGCCTTCCAGCGCGCGGTCGCGGCGGGTTTCGATGTCGGCCACGCTGGAGTAGGTCTCCAGCAACGACTGGTTGCGTCGCTGCTCGGCGCGCAGCCGGGCCTGTTCCAGGCGCCGGGCGCGGTCCTCGGCCTCGCGCCGGGCCAGCTGCTCGGGCGTCAGGGGCGGCTCGACGAGACGACGCACCGTGCCCTGGGGGCTCATCTCGCGGTAGCCCTTGCCGTAGCACTGCATCGGCAGCACGTCGCCGCACACCTGGTGGCCGTTGTCCATGCAGCAGAACACCGTCCCCTTCGTGGGCGTCTGCGCCCACGCGGGCAGCGCGGTCCAGAGGGCGAGGAGAAGGGCGCGTCGAACCATTGGATCAGGCTTCCGCGGCCACACCATAGGTTGCCCGGTAGCGCTGTACGGCTTCCAGGTTGGCCGCCAGGGCGGGGCTGTCGTGGAGGTAGGCGATGAGATCGGTCAGGGTTGCCACCGCCAGCACCGGGATGCCGTAGGTGTCGCGCACTTCCTGCACCGCCGACAGGCTGCCGGTGCCACGCTCCATGCGGTCGAGGGCGATCACCACCGCCGACGGCGTGGCGCCGTGGGCGCGGATGATCTCGACGGATTCGCGCACCGAGGTGCCGGCGGAGATCACGTCGTCGAGGATCGCCACGCGGCCGGCCAGGGGTGCGCCGACCAGGGTGCCGCCTTCGCCGTGGTCCTTGGCTTCCTTGCGGTTGAAGCAGAAGGGCAGGCTGTGGCCGCGTTCGGCAAGCCGCATGGCCGTGCCGGCCACCAGCGGGATGCCCTTGTAGGCCGGCCCGAAGAGCATGTCGCAGGGCAGATCGGCCGCCACCAGGGTGCGCGCGTAGAAATCACACAGCTGACCGAAGGACGCGCCGTCGTTGAACAGGCCCGCGTTGAAGAAATAGGGCGACAGCCGCCCCGCCTTGGTGACGAACTCACCAAATCGCAGAACACCCTTGTCGCAGGCGAGCTGAATGAAATCGCGGCTAAAATTCACTTCGTTTCCAAAAATCGGACCAAGTTACACAAAATGTTACGCGTCGTGACCGTCAACCTCAACGGCATCCGTTCGGCCAGCGTGAAAGGGTTCCTGCCCTGGCTGGCACTTCAGAACGCGGATGTCGTGTGCCTGCAGGAGCTCAAGGCACAGATCGGCGACCTGACGCCGGAGATGATCAACCCCGGTTCGCTGACCGGCTATTTTCATTGCGCTGCAAAAAAAGGCTACAGCGGCGTGGGAATTTACACCCGAAAGCGGCCCGACCGCATCATTGAAGGCATCGGCAATGAAGAATTCGACGCCGAGGGGCGTTATCTTCAGGCCGATTTTGGCTCGCTTTCCGTCGTTTCCCTATATTTGCCCTCTGGTTCCAGTTCTGACGAGCGCCAAATTGCAAAATTCCGTTTCATGGACCTGTTCATCCACCGCATGGCCGAATTGCGCGCCAGCGGCCAGGACGTGATCGTCTGCGGCGACTGGAATATTGCCCACCAGGCCATCGACCTGAAGAACTGGCGCTCCAACCAGAAGAACTCCGGCTTCCTGCCCGAAGAACGCGCCTGGCTCGGCCGGCTTTTCGACGAGCAGGGCTGGATCGACACCTATCGCCGGCTCCACCCCGAAGCCACCGACGCCTGCTACACGTGGTGGTCGAACCGCGGCCAGGCCTGGGCCAAGAACGTCGGCTGGCGGCTCGACTACCAGATCGCCACCCCCGAACTCGGCCAACGCGCCCGGCACGCGGCCGTATACAAAGACCAGCGCTTCAGCGATCACGCGCCCCTCACCGTCGATTACGACTACCCCTTCGGCGAATGACGACGCGCTTTCCCTTTTCGGCCGAGGCGATGTCTTTATTCAATAGAATTAATTTATAAGACATCGCAAGATGCCTGATGCGTGGCGCGGTCCGGCACGCATCAGCGCCCGCTGCGGCCTGCACCATCGTTGTTTGCCTTCGGGAACGATTGGGATTAGCCTTGGTCAGGATCACATGGCCGCCGAAAGCAGCACCCAGGGCAGCCCAACCGTCTTCCCTTGCCTCAGTAAAAAAACCAGGAGAACACCATGAGCGAAGCACAAGTCACCAAGGAAAAACTCGTTTCCGATTTCAAGGCCGTCGTCGCCGACACCGAAGAGCTCCTCAAGCTCACCGCCGGCCAGGCCGGTGACAAGGTCGCCGACGTGCGCGCCCGCCTCGGCGAGCGCCTCACCTCCGCCAAGTACAAGTTCCAGGACATCGAAGCCGCCGTCGTCGAGAAGACCAAGGCCGCGGCCCGCGCCACCGACGACTACGTCCACGACAACCCCTGGAAGGCCGTCGGTGTGGCAGCCGGCGTGGGCTTCCTGCTGGGTCTGCTGGTCAACCGCCGCTAAGCGCGACATCGCATGAGCGATTCCGCGCCCACGCGCCTTGGCGAATCCCTCAAGGGGTTCGCCGACTCCGGGCTGGCCACGCTCCAGACCCGGCTCGAACTCTTCTCCGTCGAACTGAAGGAAGAAAAGCTGCGGGCCGGCAGCTTCCTGTTCGATACCGTGCTGGCCGCGCTGTTCATCGGCTTCGGCTTCGTCTTCCTGATGGCCTTCCTCACGGTGCTGTTCTGGGACAGCCACCGTCTGCTGGCCCTCGGCCTCGCCACCACCGGGCTGTTCATCGCCGGGGTGTGGGCTGGTACCCGCGCCGCCGCCCGGCTGCGTGCCGGGTCAAGGCTTTTCAGCGCGAGCCTGGCCGAGATCGCCCACGACCGGGAAGCCCTGCGCCGCAAAGAATGAGCCCCGAACTCGTCGAACTGGCCCTGCACAAGCAGCGCCTGCAGATCCGCAGCGCCGACCAGCGGGCCGCGCTGATTCATCACGCCCAGGGTTTCGCGCCCGTCTTCCGCGGCGTCGACAAGGTCGTCGATGGCGTCCTGTGGGCGCGCAACAACGCGCCCATCCTGTCCGGCATCGGCATCTTCGTGCTGGTCGCCCGGCCCCGGGCGGCCCTGCGCTGGTTCCGCCGGGGCTGGCTGGGCTGGCAGCTCGTCCGCCGGGCGCGCAACCTCGTTTCCTGAGATCCACCCCATGAAGCCCGTCGACCTCGACGAAATCCGCCGCGTCCGCGAGGAGGCCGACTGCCTGTGCGACGCCACCGAAGTGGACGCCGCCCTGACGCGCCTCGCCTCCGACATCACCGCCCGCCTGCACGACAAGAACCCGCTGGTCTACACCGTGATGAACGGCGGGCTGGTGCTGGCCGGCCGGTTGCTGCCGCGCCTGCCGTTTCCCCTCGAAGTGGGCTATCTCCACGCCACCCGCTACGGCCACGCGCTGCACGGCACGCTGCTCGACTGGCTGGTGAGCCCCACCCACGACCTCTGCGAACGCACGGTGCTGGTGCTCGACGACATCCTCGACGAGGGCCACACCCTCGCCGCGATCATCGACTTCCTCAAGGCCGAAGGCGCGCGGGAAGTCTTCTCCGCGGTGCTGGTCCACAAGAACCACGAGCGCAAGGCCTGGCCGGCGATGCGCGCCGATTTCACCGGGCTCGAGGTGGCCGACCGCTTCCTGTTCGGCAGCGGCATGGACTACAAGGGTTACTGGCGCAACGCCCCCGGCATCTACGCCCTCAAGGGGCACTGAGCCCCACCCCCGCGATACCCCGGATCAGGCCTCCGGCGGCGCCGCCAGGGCCTGCATCACCTGCTTCCAGGCCAGCTCCGCGTCCGCGCCCAGCCGGGCAAACACCTTCTCCAGCATCTCCACCTGGGTGCCCGTCAGCGCCGCCTCCAGCTGCCCGCCCTTGTCGGTCAGGTGCAGCCGGCGCACCCGCTTATCCGACGCATCGGCGGCGCTGCCCACCAGCCCGGCCTCGGCCACCTGACGCAGCGGCCCGTTGAGCGCCTGCTTGCTCACCCCCAGCACGCCCTGCAGCTCGGTCACGGTGATGCCCGGCCGGCGCGCCACGAAGTACAGCACCCGGTGATGCACGCGGCCCAGATCCCAGGCCTCCAGCAGGCGATCCGGCGGCGCGGTGAAGGCCCGATATCCAAAGAAAAACAGCTCGATGGCCTCGCGCAGCTCGGCCTGACGATTTAGGTCAACCATATTGACATTTCTCGGCGGGAGGATCAGGATTAATAGGTCAATATACTTGACCAATTCTACCCCATCGTCTCTGGAGAAAGCCATGCCTTCCCGTACCGCCGACCGCCTTCCGCTCTCCCTCTCCGCCCGCGTGCACGACCTGCACCCGTCGCCGATCCGGGAGATCCTGGAGGTCGTAGGGCGGCCCGGCATGATCTCCTTCGCCGGCGGGCTGCCCGCCGCGGAGACCTTCCCCGACTTCGGCCTCGCCGCGCCGGATTCGGCCCTGCAGTACGGCCCGTCCGAAGGCGACCCGGCACTCCGCGAACGCATCGCGCTGGAGCTCGCCGCCCTCGGCCTCGACGCCACGCCCGACCGCGTGCTGGTGCTCTCGGGCTCCCAGCAGGGCATCGACCTGGTGGGCAAGCTGTTCGTCGACGCCGGCACCCCGGTCGCCGTCGAATCGCCCACCTATCTTGCCGCACTGCAGGTGTTCCGCTTCTTCGGTGCGCGCTTCCTGCCCTTCGCGCCCGAAACCGTGAGCGCCGATTTCTTCCGCGACCACCGCCCGGCCCTCGCCTACGCCATCCCCACCTTCCAGAACCCCACCGGCCGCTGCTACACCGTCGCCGAGCGGGCGGCGCTGGCCGAAGCGTGCATGGCATCCGGCGTGCCGATGTTCGAGGACGACCCCTACCGCGATCTGGTGTTCGACGCCTGCGACCGGCGCCCGGTGTGCGCCGGCATCGAAGGCAGCCCGTGGATCTACCAGGGCTCGTTCTCCAAGAGCCTCGCGCCGGGCCTGCGGCTGGGTTTCCTGGCGGCTTCGCCGGAGCTGTTCACGCCGCTGGTGCGCCTCAAGCAGGCCGCCGACCTGCACAGCAACCGGCTCAGCCAGTGGCTGGTGCTCCAGCAGCTCGAAGCCGCCGGACGCCCGGCGCGGCTCGCCCGGCTGGCGGATTTCTACCGGGCCAAGCGCGACGCCTTCGACGCCGCCCTGCGCCGCCACTTCGGCGCCCTGGCCGACTGGCAGACGCCCGCCGGCGGGCTGTTCTTCTGGCTCCAGCTCAAGCGCCCGGTGGACACCCGCCTGCTGCTGCCGGCCGCCATTCAGCGCGGCGTCGCCTTCATGCCCGGCGAAGCCTTCTACGCCAGCGACGCCGCCCTCGGCACCCTGCGCCTCAACTTCAGCCACGCGGCCGAAGACGAGATGGACACCGGCCTGGCCAAGCTCGCCGAGCTGGTGTCCGCGGCCCCGTAAGCCGGCTCAGGCCTGCGGGCCGGTCATCTCGCCGGCCTGCACCCACGCGTCGAACTCCTCGCCGGTCACGTCGCCCAGCGCCAGCGCCGCCTCGCGCAGGGTGAGGCCAGCGTGGTGGGCGTGCTTGGCGATGGCCGCCGCCCGGTCGTAGCCGATGTGCGGGCTAAGGGCCGTCACCAGCATCAACGAACGCGAAACAAGCTCCGCCACCCGCGGGCGATTCACCTCGATGCCCCGGGCGCAGTGGGCGTCGAAGCTGGCCATCGCATCGGCCAGCAGGCGCACGCTCGCCAGAAAGTTGTGGGCGATGAGCGGCTTGAAGACGTTCAACTCGAAGTTGCCCGACGCCCCGCCCACGGTGATCGCCACGTCGTTGCCGAACACCTGGCAGCACACCATCGTCAGCGCCTCGCACTGGGTCGGGTTCACCTTGCCGGGCATGATCGAGCTGCCCGGCTCGTTCTCCGGGATCACCAGCTCGCCCAGCCCCGAGCGCGGCCCCGAGGCCAGCCAGCGCACGTCGTTGGCGATCTTCATCAGCGCCACGGCCAGGGTCTTCAGCGCGCCGTGGGCCGCCACCAGCCCGTCGTTGGCGGCCAGCGCGGCAAACTTGTTGGGCGCGCTGCGCAGGGGCAGGCCGCAGCGCACCGCCAGCTCGGCCGCCACCCGCTCACCAAAACCGGGCGGCGCGTTGAGCCCGGTACCCACCGCGGTGCCGCCAATGGCCAGCTCCTCCAGCGCCGGCAGGCTCGCCTCGATGACCCGGGCGGCGTGATCCAGCTGGGCCACCCAGCCCGACATCTCCTGCCCGACGGTGAGCGGCGTGGCGTCCTGCAGATGGGTGCGGCCGATCTTCACGATGTCGGCAAACTCCGCCGCCTTGGCTGCCAGCGTCGCCGCCAGGGCCCGCAGCGCCGGCTGCAGCGTGCCGCTCACGGTGGCCACCGCCGCCACGTGCATCGCGGTGGGAAACACGTCGTTGGACGACTGGCCGAGATTCACGTGGTCGTTGGGGTGGATCAGCCGCCCCATGCCCCGCTCGCCACCGAGGATCTCGGAGGCCCGGTTGGCCAGCACCTCGTTCATGTTCATGTTGGTCTGGGTGCCCGATCCGGTCTGCCACACCGACAGCGGAAAGGCGTCCGGGTGATCGCCGGCGAGCACCTCGTCGGCGGCGGCGATGATGGCCGCGGCCTTGTAGGCCGGCAGCAGGCCCAGCTCGCCATTGACCCGGGCGCAGGCGCGCTTGACCTCGGCCAGCGCGCGGATCAGCGGCACCGGCATACGTTCGGTGGAGATCGCGAAGTGATGCAGGGAGCGCTGGGTCTGGGCGCCCCACAGGGCGTCGGCGGCCACCTCGATGGGGCCGAAGGCGTCGGTCTCGGTGCGGGTCGGGCGGGGCATGACAATCTCCCGGTTGGACGAACGATGCCGGGCGGCAGGGGTCTTACCTGAGTGTAGTTCGATACCACCCCCCGCGCCCTGTCGGGCCGTGCCGGCGTTCCCACCGCCTCGCAGTCCGGGCGGCTGCGTCACCAGGAGTACGCCATGTCCGCCAACCCCTTCCACACCCTGACCCGCTTCTTCCTCGCCGCCGGCCGCAGCGGCCGCTTCCATTCGCTGCCCGCCCTGGCCGACGCCGGCTTTCCGCGCCTCGGGCGCCTGCCGGTGTCGCTGCGGATCATCCTCGAATCCCTGCTGCGCAACCTCGACGGCCGGCGCATCACCGAGGCCGACGTGCGCCGGCTGGCCGGCTGGCAGCCCCGCGCCGAACGCACCGACGAGATCCCCTTCGTGGTCGCCCGCATCGTGCTGCAGGATTTCACCGGCGTGCCGCTGCTGTGCGATCTGGCCGCCATGCGCGACGTGGCCCGGCGCTTCGGCAAGAACCCGCGGGTGGTCGAGCCGCGGGTGCCGGTCGATCTGGTGGTGGACCACTCGGTGCAGGTGGATCACTACCGCGAAGGCGACGCCCTCGACCTCAACATGCGCCTCGAATTCGCCCGCAACGCCGAGCGCTACCGCTTCATCAAGTGGGGCATGCAGGCCTTCGACACCTTCCGCGTGGTGCCGCCGGGCATCGGCATCGTGCACCAGGTGAATCTGGAATACCTGGCCCGCGGCGTGATCCACGACGACGACCTGTACTACCCGGACACCCTGGTGGGCACCGACTCCCACACCACCATGATCAACGCCCTCGGCGTGGTGGGCTGGGGCGTGGGCGGCATCGAGGCGGAGGCCGGCATGCTCGGCCAGCCGGTGTACATCCTCACCCCGGACGTGGTCGGCGTGCATCTGGCCGGCCGACTGCGCGAAGGCGTCACCGCCACCGATCTGGTGCTGGCGGTCACCGAGATGCTGCGCAAGGCCAGGGTGGTCGGCAAGTTCGTCGAGTTCTTCGGCGACGGCGCGGCCTCCCTCACCCTGCCCGACCGGGCCACCCTCGCCAACATGGCGCCGGAGTACGGCGCGACGATGGGCTTCTTCCCGCCCGATGAAGTCACCGCCGCCTACCTCGCTGCCACCGGGCGCAGCGACGAGGAGGTGGACACCTTCGTGCGCTACTACCAGGCCCAGGGCCTGTTCGGCATGCCGCGCACCGGCGAGATCGACTACAGCGCCCAGCTCGAACTGGACCTCGCCAGTGTCGTACCCAGCGTCGCCGGCCCCGGCCGGCCCCAGGACCGCATCGCCCTGCCGGCCCTCAAGCGCCGCTTCGCCCAGCTGCTGGCGGCGCCGGCCGGGGAGGGCGGCTACGGCAAGCCGGCCGATCCGGGCGACGCAGCAGCGCCCCTTGCCGACGGCACCCGCCTCGCCCACGGCGACGTGCTGATCGCCGCCATCACCTCGTGCACCAACACCTCCAACCCCGGCGTGATGCTCGCCGCCGGGCTGCTCGCCCAGAAGGCGGTGGCCCGCGGGCTGCGGGTCGCGCCCCACATCAAGACCTCCCTCGCCCCCGGCTCGCGGGTGGTCACCGACTACCTCGGCAAGGCCGGCCTCATCGAACCGCTGGAAGCCCTGGGTTTTCGCGTGGTGGCCTACGGCTGCACCACCTGCATCGGCAACGCCGGCCCGCTGGCGCCCGAGCTCGAAGGCGTGGTCACCGGCCACGACCTGATCTGCGCCTCGGTGCTGTCGGGCAACCGCAACTTCGAGGCCCGCATCCACCCGGCCATCAAGGCCAACTTCCTGATGAGCCCGCCGCTGGTGGTGGCTTTCGCGCTGGCCGGGCGGGTCGGCATCGACCTGGACACCGAGCCCCTCGGCACCGGCAGCGACGGCCAGCCGGTGTACCTGCGCGACATCTGGCCCAGCCAGGACGAAGTGGGCGCCGCCATCGCCAGCGCCACCCGGCCCGAAACCTACCGCCACCTGTACGCCGACTTCGCCACCGGCAACCCCCTGTGGAACGCCATCGCCACCAGCACCGGTTACAGCTACGGCTGGGACACCTCCACCTACATCGCCGAGCCGCCCTTCTTCGACGACTTCGGGATGACCCCCGCGCCCATCCCGTCGATCCGCGGCGCCCGGGCGCTGGCGATCTTCGGCGATTCGGTGACCACCGACCACATCAGCCCGGCCGGCTCGATCAAGGCCAGCTCGCCCGCCGGGCGCTGGCTGCAGGCCCACGGCGTCACCCCCGACGAGTTCAACAGCTACGGCTCGCGCCGCGGCCACCACGAGGTGATGATGCGCGGCACCTTCGCCAACGTGCGCATCCGCAACCTCATGCTGCCGCCCGACCAGGACGGCCGGCCGGTGGAAGGCGGGCTGACCCTCGCCCAGCCCGGCGGCGCCCTCAAGACGATCTTCGACGCGGCGATGGATTACGTGGCCGCCGGCACCCCCACCGTGATCTTCGCCGGTGACGAATACGGGACCGGCTCCAGCCGCGACTGGGCCGCCAAGGGCACCCGGCTGCTCGGCGTGAAGGCCGTGGTGGCGAAGAGCTTCGAGCGCATCCACCGCTCCAACCTGGTGGGCATGGGCGTGCTGCCCCTGCAGTTTGCCGCCGGCAGCGACGCCACCAGCCTCGGCATCCGCGGCGACGAGACGTTCGACCTGTCGGGCCTGGAGGCCGGCATCGCCCCCCGCCAGAGCGTGACCCTGAAGATCCGCCGCCCCGACGGCGCCACCCGAGAAATCCCCCTCCTGCTGCGCATCGACACCCCGGTGGAGGTGGACTACTACCGCAACGGCGGCATCCTGCCCTACGTACTGCGCGGCCTGCTCGGAAACTGACCCCGGCGGCGGCCCCGGCTTGCGAAAGTCATATGTGGGCCACCGCACGTAGCCGATACGCTTTTTGGACTAAGCTGAAACGACTGCGATGGCGCTTCCGCGCACCCAATCACGGCAGGTATCCACAGGCAGGAGGGGCGAATGCCCGACGACATTCATGAAGGTGCGCGACAGAACCGCATCCTCGCGGCGCTGCTTCCGGAGGAGTACGCCAGGCTGGCGGACGATCTGGAGTTCGTGAGCCTCACCGCCGGCCAGACGATCCTCGAATCGGGCGACGATCTGACCAGCGTGTATTTTCCGACCACCTGCATCTTCTCGCTGATCTCCAGCCTCAAGGATGGCTCGTCGGTGGAGCTGGCGATGACCGGCAACGACGGGCTGATCGGCATTCCGCTGGTCCTCGGCGGCGACACCGCCAACTACCGCATCGTCGTCCAGCACGCCGGCGGCGCCTACCGCCTGCGGGCCGAGCTGATGAGCTGGGAGCTCAACCAGGGCGGCAACCTGCGGCGCATGTCCCTGTGCTACACCCAGGCCCTGATGACCGAGATGGCGCAGAGCGTGCTGTGCAACCGGCACCACACCGTCGACCAGCAGCTGTGCCGGTGGCTGCTCCGCAACCTCGACCAGATCTCGGGCATGCAGCTCGACGTCACCCAGGAGACGATCTCCAACCTCCTCGGGGTGCGCCGCGAAGGCGTCACCGAGGCCGCCTGCAAGCTCCAGTCCGCCGGCCTGATCCAGTACCGCCGCGGTCATATCACGGTGCTCGACCGGGCCGGGCTGGAGTCGCGGGCCTGCGAGTGCTACGCCATCGTGCGCACCGAATACCAGCGCCTGCTCCGCCTGATGACGGCGAGCCTCACCACCCAGCGCGCCCGCCCCAACCCGGCCACCCTGCGCCAGCGCGCCGAAGCCCGGCACAAGCAGGCCAGCCCGGTAGCCGACAGCAGCATCCCGTGGGACACCGCCCACCTGCTGCACGAGCTGCAGGTGCACCAGATCGAGCTGGAGATGCACAACGAGGAGCTCCGCCAGGCCTACGACGAGGCCGACGCCCTGCGGGAGAAATACGCCGACCTCTACGACTTCGCACCGGTGGGCTATTTCACCCTCGACAACCAGGGCACCATCCTGCAGATCAACCTGGCGGGGGCGATCCTGCTCGGCATCAAGCGCTCGCAGATGGGGCGCCTGCGCTTCGGCGCCTTCGTCAAGCCGGCCTTCGTGCCCGAGTTCAACGCCTTCGTGGATGAGGTGCTCGGCGGCAAGGCCCGCAGCAAGTGCGAGATCGCCCTGATGGCCACCGCCCAGCGGCCAGAGGTGCTGGTGCGGATCGAGGCGGTGGCCGACGAGGCCCGCCGGGAATGCCGCATCGTGGTGGTGGAGGTGGCCGAGAAGGGCCGGCCCCGCCAGAAGGCCGGCGTCAAGCCGGCCACCGACGCACCGCGGGGGCTCGACACGCTGCAGTAGCGTCGAGCCCCCGCGGGCGGCTTCAGCGGATCAGACGGCCGGCCAGGCCGGCACGCTCTCCGGCACCTCGTCGGTGCGCACGATGAAGCGCTTGAGGGTGTTGGGCCCGAAGGTGTTGCTGATCGCCACGTCGGCCGCATCGCGCCCCCGGGCGATGAGCACCCGGCCGATGCGCGGCGTGTTGTTGCGGGCATCGAAGGTGTACCAGTGGCCGTCGAGCCACACCTCGAACCAGCCGGCGAAATCCATCGGGCCGTAGGGCGGCGGCATCCCCATGTCGCCCAGGTAGCCGGTGCAGTAGCGCGCCGGAATGTTCAGGCAGCGGCAGAAGGTGATCGCCAGGTGAGCGTAATCCCGGCACACGCCGACCCGCTCGTGGAACACATCCCAGGCGGTCTTGGTGTGGCGGGCGTGCTCGTAGCCGAACACGATGTGGCTGTGCACGTAGTCGCACACCGCCTGCACCCGCGCCCAGCCCGGCGGCGTGTGGCCGAACAGCTTCCAGGCCACCTCGGTCAGGCGGTCCGTCTCGCAGTAGCGGCTCCCCAGCAGAAACAGCAGCGTCTCGTCGGGCAGCTCGGTCACCGGCGTCTGGCGGGCGTTGGGCACCACGATGTCGGGCAGCCCGCTGTCGTGCACCAGGGCGTCCGTCGACAGGCGCAGCGTGCCCTTGGGAGCCAGCAGCCGCGAGCACCAGTTGCCGAAGGTGTCCCGGTAGGCCGTCACCGGCACCGCCGGCTCGGTGACCAGCAGGTCGGGGGTGAGCAGATCGGCCACCCGGGAGGCGTGGACGGTGAGCGTCAGGATCATCGGGGTGGGCTGGGGGCAGTCGTAGATCAGGTCGAAACCGATACGGATCTTCATGGCGGGCTCCTGGGGGAAGGGGGCGATGGAACGGGTCAGCGCGGCGCGGGGGGCGCGTCGCCGGCGAGGGCGTCGCGCAGCGCGGTGACGATGGCCTCGCGCAGGGCGGGCCAATGGCTGCCCGTGCCGAGGATGTGCTGCTGATTCACTTCAAGCTCCACGCCCACATAGCTTTCGGGCGACAGGCGCTGGCGCAGCCAGGCGGTCAGGCCGTCGCCCTTGCCGGCGTAGGGATAGTTGCGGCGGATGTTGAGCGCCGGCAGGCGGGCGCCGAGGGCGGTCTTCCAGCGCTCGCACAGGGCGGCTTCGCCGGGTCGCCGGGGGTCGTAGAGCAGGCCGATGTCGGCGGTGCGGCGCTTGCCGTCGAGCTCCGGCGTGAAGCTGTGGGACGACAGGTGGAGCACCGCGCCGTGTTCGGCGATGGCGGTGCGGATGGCCTGCTCGGCGCGGCTGCGGTAGGGGCGGTAGAAGCGCGCCAGGATCTCGGCCTTCTGCCCCTCGCCCAGGCTGCGGACGGGGCCGGCATGCAGCCGCGGGTGGCCCACCGAGCGGTTCAGGTCCACCAGCAGGCGGCTCACGGTGGACGACACCAGCGGCGCGCCAAAGGCCCGGGCCAGGTCTTCGGCCATCTCCAGGGCGCCGGGGTCGAAGCCCCGGTGGCTGGCCAGCGCGGCCTGCAGGTCGCCGAAGAGGGCGCGGTACAGGGCCGGGATGTGGTTGCCCCCGTGCTCGCAGGTGACCACCACGCCGGGAGCCGGCCCGGTCATCACCAGTCCAGCCGGGGCAGGCGGCGGAACACCTCGCGGGTGCCGGCGCTCCATTCGTCGCCAAGCCGGGCGAAGTAGCCGTCGCCCGCGTCGAAACGGCGGCGCATGCGCACTTCGAGGCTGTTGCGCTGGTAGCAGATCAGGTCGATGGGCATGCCCACCGACAGGTTGCTGCGCATCGTCGAATCGAAGGACACCAGCACGCACTTGGCGGCGTCGTTGAGGCCGGTGGCGCGGGTGATGCCCCAGTCGATCACCGGCTTGCCGTACTTGGTCTCGCCGGTCTGCAGGTAGGGCGTCTCGAGGCTGGCCTCGATGAAGTTGCCCTCGGCGTAGATGCGGAACAGGTGGGGCGGCCCGCCGGCGATCTGGCCGCCGAAGATGAAGGAGGCGTTGAAGCCGGTCTCCTCCAGGTATTCCCCGTCGCGGCGGTCCACGTCGCGCATGGCGTCGGAGACCAGCATGGCCGCGTCGAACATCGACGCCGCCTGCCACAGGGTGGCGCCCTCGGCCCGCTCGTTGCGCTGCTTGAGCAGGCTGATCACCGCCTGGGTGCCGGCCAGGCTGCCGGAGCTGAGCAGCACCAGCACCCGGTCGCCGGGGCGCTCGAAGACGGTCATCTTGCAGAAGCGGGCAAAGTTGTCGACGCCCGCGTGGGTCCGGGAGTCGGACGCGAAGACCAGTCCGGTGTCGAGCATGATGCCAACGCAGTAAGTCATGGCGGGGGGTGATTCACGGTTGCGGTTGGGTTCGGGCAGCGGCGGGCATCGCCATGCTGCGTTGGTAGCAGATCTTGTCGGCGGCGTAGCAGCCGCAGGCCGCGGCCTCCAGGCCGGCCCGGTCGGTCACCGTGATGTCGCCCCGGGTGTAGCGGATCAGCCGGTGGCTCTGCAGCGTGGTGGCGGCGCGGGTGATGCCCACCCGACGCACCCCCAGCACGTTGGCCAGGAACTCGTGAGTGAGGTGAAACTGGCTGGAATGGGCCCGGTCCTGGGTCATCAGCAGCCAGCGGGCGAGGCGCGCCTCGACCACGTGAAAGCGGGTGCACCCGGCGGTCTGCGCCAGCTGACCCATCTGGGCGTGGATGTAGTGGCGCAGCACCCGGGTCAGCGCCGGGCTGCGCGCCAGCTCCCGGCGAAAGCGGCCGGCCTCGATGCGCAGCGCCTCACCCGGCTCCTGCACCAGCGCCTGCTGGGGCGATTCCGCCACATCCAGCACCAGCGAGGCGCCGAGGGCCCCTTCGTCACCCACCAGCCCGACCTCCAGATTGGCGTGGCCGTCGATCCGGGCCACCTGGACGATGGCGCAGCGGATGGGAAACCACACCTCGCGGATCGGCTCGCCGGCTTCGGCAAGGATCTCCGCGAAACGCAGTACGACGGGTTCGCAGTGATCCAGCAGACGCCCGCGTTCGGTGGCCGGCAGGGCTTCGAGCAGGCGGTTGGCAGCAACGATAGACGGCACGGGAGGCCTCCGGGTAGCCGGCGCCGGGGGTCGGCGCCGTGGGGATCGACCCGCTGCAGCGTGGGCCGATCGTCGCCCCGTGTCGGGGCGGTAGCGCACGAAGCCCCATCCCGTGGGCGGGGCTCACACGCCCCAGGTGACCGGCACGCCGTCGGCAGCGGCCCGTTCCAGCATGTCGAGCAGCGGCACCGCCCGCTGGTGGAAGCTCACGCCTTCGCCTTCGTCGGCCATCGACTGGGGCGCGGCGCCGGCCTTGACGGTGTAGGTCGCCACGTCGTCGGCGATGGCCCGGCGCAGGCAGTCGATGGCCGCCGGAAGCTGTTCCACGGTGAAGATGCCCTGGCCGTCGTCCCGATCCTTGCCGAGGACTTCCAGCATCTGGCGGGCGTTCTTCTCGAAGGTGATGAGGTCGCCGGAGGCGGCGGACTTGAAGGTGATCAGCATGATGGGCGTCCTTTCCAGGGTTGCAGCCCAGTGTGCGCAGGAAAGGCCGGCGGGTCTGTGCGCTACCGAACCAAGGCTCCGCCACGCCAGTTGCGTACGTTGGCGCACCGACATCGGCCACCGCCAGGGCCACGATGCAGCCAGAGGAGCCCGCGGCCCGAGCCCCCGGCGCCGATCGCCCCCCGCACTCGATCCACTTGCACCAGGAGACATCATGACCACCGAAACCACCGCCCTGCAGGACACCGGCGACAGCCGCCGGACCACCTTCGTGAATGACGTGAAGCAGGCCGCCGGCCGTGCCGATGCGTTGCTGACCGACGCCGCCAGCACCACCGCGGACGGCTACGCCGCCGCCCGTTCGACGATCCATGAAGCGATGGGCGAGGCCCGCTCCCGCTACGACGACACCCGCCACCGGATGGCCCACAAGGCCCGCGTGGCGGCCGACGTCACCCAGACCTACGTGAAGGAAAACCCCTGGCAGGTGCTGGGGGGTGCCGCAGTCGCCGGCTTCGTCATCGGCTTTCTGATGAACCGGCGCTGAACGGCGCGTCCGGCCGGCAATTCCGCCGTCCGGCCAATCAACACAAGGAGTCGAAAATGAACTGGGACATCGTTGAAGGTAACTGGAAGCAATTCAAGGGCAAGGTCAAGGCGCAGTGGGGCAAGCTCACCGACGACCACCTGGACGTGATCGCCGGCAAGCGCGACGACCTGTCCGGCAAGATCCAGGAAGCCTACGGGATCACCAAGGACGAAGCCGAGGCGCAGCTCAAGAAGTTCGAGGACGCCAACAAGGATTCACCGCCGAAAAGCCCGTCCTGACCCGTTCGCGCCATGCCGCGGCCACGCATCACGCCCCGCGCATGGCGCGGCACGGGCCCAGGCGGGCCGGCAATTACATGGAAGGATCGTGGTCATGAACACATTCATGCGTTTCACCCCCCGGGCGGGGCCGGCCGACGGCCCCGCCAGCCTCTCCCCCTTTGTAACCCAGATGGCCGAGCGCCTGAGCGCCAGGCAGGCCCGCCGCCCGCGGGCACGGCTGAAGGTGTGGGAAGACGAAGGCGGCAGTCTGGCCGCCCCGGCCGCCGCTGCGCCGCCCCTGTGAAGCCCGGCAAGGACGCCACCGAAGACTGGCTCGACCGCGAATGCCCCCGCTGCGACAGCTCCGCCTACCGGGTGCCGCGCCGCTTCGTGGATGTGCTGCGCGGCCTCTTCGGCGCGGTCCGGCGATACCGATGCACGGCGATGGGCTGCGGCTGGGAGGGCAACCTCCGCCCGCCACGCCACTGAATCCCCGGGGTTGGCAGGCATCCCCGGCCAGCCCCCAAATACCTCCCCAATCTTCCCGGCCCTGCCGGGAAGCACACGTTTACCCGGCCGGTAAACGGGCACGCCCCGGCCCGGCCATCTGCACGGCCTTGCCGGGGCTGCCCGGAACATCCCCCGCCGACACCCCAAGGCGCCGGCGGGCACCGGCTCAGCGGGCCGGGATGTTGCCGTTCTCATCCGACAGCACCACCTCCACCCGACGGTTCATCTGGCGGCCGCCGATGCTGCCGTTGCCGGCCACCGGATAGGCCTCGCCATAGCCGTGGGCCGAGAGGCGCGAGCTGCCGATACCCATGTCCACCAACGCCCCCATCACCGCGTCGGCACGCCGGCCGGAGAGTTCCCGGTTGTGGACGTCGCTGCCGGTGCTGTCGGTAAAGCCTTCGATCATCGCCTTGCGCTCCGGGTTAGCCTTCAGGAAGGCCGCCAGCTTCTCCATGTTGCGCCGGCCACCCGACCGGATCTCGGCCCGGTCGGTGTCGAACAGCACGTCGCCGATGGTCACCACCATGCCGCGGGGGGTCTGCCGGGCATTGAGGGCCTTCAGTTGGCTTTCCAGCTCGCGGTTGCGGGCCTGGGCGTCGCCGGTGGCCATGCGGGCGCTGTCGGCGCTGCGATGGGCCATGTCGGCTTCGGTGGTGCGGGCCGCCAGGCGCACCTTGTCGCGGGCACCTTCGGCACCGGCAACGGCCTTCTCGGCGGCCTTCTGGTTGCCGGTCTCCTGGGCGATCGCCACCCGCTGCTTGGCCAGGTAGGCCAGGTGATCCACGTCGGCCGGCTTGTCGCCGCGCATCGACGCCTCATCGGCCAGCTTCAGGGCGTCGCCGGCCTGCTTCATCTCGCCCGCCGCAAACTCGCGGGCCTGGGGATTCGCCTCGGCGATCTGGTAGTCGCTGCGCGCCTGGTCCAGCAGCGCGTTCTTCGGGGGCGTCGAACTACAGCCGGCCAGGGTGGCCAGCGCGACGAGGGTCATCGCGAAAATCCGGTTTTCAGTCACGGTCGTTCCTTTTGTCTGGGCAATCATTTGTTCTTGCGGTCGAGCTCTTCGCGCAGCACGCGGATGCCTTCCTGCAATTCGTCGGCGGCCTTGCGGGCCTTCACCGAGCGCGACTTGGCCTCGGCGAGCTGGGCGTCCACCTGGGCCTGCTGGGCAAACCGGCGGGCGCTGTCAAAGTCCTCGCTGACCATGGCGCGCTTGGCCAGGTCGAGCTTCTCCCGCGCCATCTGCATCTCGGCGGGGGCCATCTCGCTGCCGCCGGCGCTGCCGGCCCGGCCGACCGCGGCGGTGGACACGGCCAACTGTTCGACGGGGGCGGGCGTGCTTGCGCAGCCGCCCACAACAATCGCCGCGACGGCGACGAGTACCGGCAGGCCGGACCGGAGTGCTCCGGCGGATCGGGTTTTCATGGTGATTCCCTTCGTTGAATGAAGCGGCCGACCGGCAGGGCGGAAGCCCGCCGCGTCTTGGCTCACCGGCCGAGCATGCCCGGGACGCGCACCCCGGTCGGTGCGCTGACGCACCCGGGATGATGAATCCGGCATGGCAGGCCCCTGTGTGCGGCAGCGCACCGACCCCACAGCGCCTTGTGGCTAGGCTGCCTGCGAGGTTTCCCCGTGGCTCCGCGCCCTGCGGCACGGCGTCCCCTCCGGTTCATCGTCAGCCGTCGCATGACGAACTGGGGGAGGTTCATTCATGGCAATCCTGGCCAATCACCCGCAGCGCTTTGCGCTCAACTACGAGCTGCATGCCCGCCCGCTGGAAGCCCTTCAGGCCCCCGAGCAGGCGTCCTACCTGGCCGTGTGCACCGAGCCCGACGGGCGGCAGGCCGAGTACGAACACCTCGTCGAGCTGTGCACCCGCTACGGCGTGGCCTCGCCGGCCGCCGACCTCACCCACTTCCAGGTGGATCTGGGCGTCTTCCGCCTGCGCTGGGAACACCGCCCCAACTGCAGCAGCTACACCTTCTTCCGCCACGGCGATTTCGAGACGCCGTTCGCCGATCCGGTCATCGGCAGCGTTCCCCAGGACTGGCTCGAGAAGCTGCCCGGCACCGTGCTGGTCGCCGCCCACATGGCCCTGCGCGCGATGCCGCCGGTCAAGCACGCCGACGACGAGCTGGCCCAGCTGTTCGAGGGCAACCCGATCAACGCCTCGCGGGTGGGCGACGGCGTCGCCAGCGTGGTGACGGACTTCCGCATCCACGCCGATGGCTTCAGCCGCATCCTGATCGACGACATCCGGCTCGCCCCCGGCCAGGCCGGGCGCACGGTGCTGCGCCTGTTCGAGATCGAGACCTACCTGATGCGCGCCCTCCAGGCCTTTCCGCTGGCCCGCGCGACCCTGCCGGTGCTGGTGGATGCCGACGCCCAGCTGGCCGCCCTCATCACCGAGATGGCCGAGGTGCACAGCAAGGACGAACCCGCGCTGCTCGACCGCCTGACCCGCCTCGCCGCCACCGT
This sequence comes from Zoogloea oryzae, assembly GCF_030161255.1. Classification (NCBI taxonomy): domain Bacteria; kingdom Pseudomonadati; phylum Pseudomonadota; class Betaproteobacteria; order Rhodocyclales; family Zoogloeaceae; genus Zoogloea; species Zoogloea oryzae. Next base: position 1,726 of record NZ_BSPX01000065.1, on the reverse strand, counting down.
GGAGGGCACCATCTCCGCCACCCTGTACCGGATCTGCACCGCCCGCGCCCACCAGGAACTCGTCACCCGGCGCATCGCCGAGCTGCGCGAGCAGCGGGTCGAGGGCCTGCCGACCCTGCGGGAGTTCGTCGAGCGGCGCCTGCTCCCGGCGATGAACACCTGCGAAACCGTGGCCCGCCTGCAGGAGAGCCTGTCCGAGCGGATCAGCCGGGCCAGCGAGCTGCTGCGCACCCGGGTGGACATGACCCTCCAGCAGCAGAACCAGATCATCCTCAACGCCACCGCCCGCCGCGCCCGGATGCAGCTGCGCCTGCAGGAGACCGTCGAGGGGCTGTCCATCGCGGCCATCAGCTACTACGTGGCCGGCCTCATCGCCTACCTCGCCAAGGCCCTCAAGGCCGGCGGCGCGCCGGTCAATCCGGAGATCGTGGTGGGGCTGGCGATACCGGTGGTGGTGATCGCCGCCGCCGTGGGTGTGCGCCGCATCCGCCGCGCGGTGCAACGGGCCGAACTGTCGTGACCGCCCCCGTCGACTCCTTCCCGCGCCTCAGGGACTGGCTGGCCGGCAAACCCCGACAGGTCTCGGCCGAGACCGAGGAACCGCCGCTCCGCGCCGAGCTGTTCAGCGCCGACCAGATGGCCACCCACGGCAAGCGCCTGGCGGCCTCCCACACCACCCTGGCCCGCGGCCGGGTGCGCGACCGCCTGCTGGCCCGCCTCGCCGACAACGAGCGGGTGCTGGTGGACGTGTGCCGCCAGCTCACCGAGGCGGTGGCCGACAAGCGCCGCGTCACCCCCGCCGGCGAATGGCTGCTGGACAACTTCTACCTGCTCGAAGAACAGGTCCGCATGGCCCGCAGCCTGCTGCCCGAAGGCTACAGCCGCGCCCTGCCGCGCCTCGCCGACAGCCCCACCGAGCCCGGCGCCCCGCGGGTGTACGACATCGCCCTCGAGACCGTCTCCCACGGGGACGGGCGGGTCGACGCCGAGAGCCTCGGCCGCTTCGTGACCGCCTACCAGACCGTCACCCCCCTCGAACTGGGCGAGCTGTGGGCGATCCCCATCATGCTGCGGCTGGCCGTGATCGAGAACCTGCGCCGCGTCAGCGTGCGGGTGGCCGCCGGCTGGGCCGAGCGCGAGCTGGCCGGCACCTGGGCCGACCGCCTGATCCAGACCGTCGAGGACGACCCGCGCAGCCTAATTCTGGTGATCGCCGACATGGTGCGCTCCAACCCGCCGATGGTCGGCGCCTTCGTGGCCGAGCTGGCCCGGCGCCTGCAGGGCCGGGGGCCGGCGCTGGCCCTGCCGCTCACCTGGATCGAGCAGCGTCTGGCCCAGTCCGGCCAGACCATCGTGCAGCTCGTCCAGTCCGAAAACCAGCAGCAGGCCGCCGATCAGGTGTCCATCAGCAACAGCATCGGCAGCCTGCGGGTGCTCGGCACCCTGGACTGGCGGGATTTCGTCGAGAACCTGAGCCTCGTCGAGCAGACCCTGCGGGGCGACCCCGGCGGCGTGTATGGCCGGATGGATTTCGCCACCCGCGACCACTACCGCCACGCCACCGAGGAGATCGCCCGGCGCGGCCAGCTGGGCGAGAACCAGGTGGCCCGCCTGGCGGTGGATCTGGCCCGGGCCGCCGCCCGGGGCACCGGCGGGCGGCCCGCCCACGTGGGCTATTACCTGGTGGATGCCGGCCGCCCCGCGCTCGAGAAGGCCGCCGGGCTGC
>NZ_BSPX01000064.1:0-29602 GCF_030161255.1 Zoogloea oryzae | reverse complement strand
TGCACTCGACGCTGGGCTACCTGCCGCCCACGGCCTATGAACGGAAAACCGCAGTACAGCACCCTATCGAGGTGTCCGGTATTACTTGACCACTACAAAGGTCGCCGGCGTTGGTCGGACTGAAGTCCGACCTACAGGATGAAGCCAGGGGCGCTGCAGCAAAAAAAAGGGGCCGTCCTAGGACGACCCCGATCCCTCGACAGGAACCCGCCCCGAAAGACGAGTCTCCCTCCCCATCGAACGAAAGCGTTTTCTCGTCCCGCCGGGCTGGAGCGGCCCGGCGGGACGGCGAACGGATTACTCGAACTCGATGATGACTTCGTCCACCGCCAGGCTGGCGCCGCCGGCGGCAACGATCTTCTTGACCTTGCAGTCCTGCTCGGCCTTGAGGATGTTCTCCATCTTCATGGCTTCGATGACCGCCAGCTTCTCGCCGGCCTTCACTTCCTGACCAACCTGCACGGACACTTCGCGCAGCAGGCCCGGCATGGGGGACAGCAGGAACTTGGACAGGTCGGGCGGCAGCTTTTCGGGCATCAGGGCCAGCAGTTCGGCGGCACGGGCGCTCATGACCATGAAGTCGGCGCGGGTGCCCCAGTGAAACAGGCTGTACTTGGTCTTGTGGCGCTCCACCTGGAGGGTGAAGGGCTCGCCGTTGCAGGTGCCGTTGAAGAGCGACTCGCCGAGCTTCCAGCTGGACTTGAGCTCGTAGCTCTTGCCCTTGTATTCCACGTGGTAGCCGCCATCGATGGGCTTGGCGACGACCGGGTGGTGCTCGTTGCCTTCCTTGTTCAGGCGGATGACCATCCACTCGTCGCTGACGATGCGCTCGTGGCCCTGGAGCTGGCCGGAGATCGAGGCGGAACGGTCGGTGAAGGCGCGGTAGACGTAGGCGGCCACCGAGACCAGCAGCGCCGGATCATCGTGGGGCACCATCGAGGCGTCGAAGCCCGTCGGGTAGTGCTTGGGGATGAAGCCGGTGTCGAAGATGCCCGAGTGGAAGACCGGGTGCTGCATCAGCGCGGCCTGGAACGGGATGTTCGACGAGATGCCACGGATCACGAAGCCGTTGAGGGCGTCGCGCATGCGGTCGATGGCCTGGGCGCGGGTCGGGGCGTGCACGATGAGCTTGGCGATCATCGAGTCGTAGAACATGGAGATCTCGCCACCGTCGTACACACCGGTGTCGACACGGGTGGTGCCCTTGTCGTCGGTGGTCTCCTTCGGCGGCAGGAACTTCACCAGACGGCCGGTGGAGGGCAGGAAGCCGCGGAACGGGTCTTCGGCGTTGATCCGGCATTCCATCGACCAGCCGTTGATCTTCACGTCGGCCTGGGAGAGGGGCAGCTTTTCGCCGTAGGCAACGCGGATCATCTGCTCGACGAGGTCGAGGCCGGTGATGAGTTCGGTGACCGGGTGTTCCACCTGGAGACGGGTGTTCATCTCGAGGAAGTAGAACTCCTTGGTCGCGCCGGACACCACGAATTCGACGGTACCGGCGGATTCGTAGTTAACGGCACGGGCCAGGGCCACGGCCTGCTCGCCCATGGCCTTGCGCATCTCGGCGTCGACGAAGGGGCTCGGCGCTTCTTCGATGACCTTCTGGTGACGGCGCTGGATGGAGCAGTCACGTTCGTTGAGGTACACGTAGTTGCCGTGGGAGTCGCCCAGCACCTGGATTTCGATGTGGCGCGGCTCGAGCACGTACTTCTCGATGAAGACGCGGTCGTCGCCGAAGGAGTTGCGGGCTTCATTGACGCAGGAGGAGAAGCCTTCATGGGCTTCGGCGTCGTTGTAGGCAACACGCAGACCCTTGCCGCCGCCGCCGGCGGAGGCCTTGATCATCACCGGATAGCCGATCTTCTTGGCGATCTCGACGGCTTCGTCGGGGCCGGCGATGGCGTCGTTGTAGCCCGGAATGGTGTTCACGCCGGCTTCGATGGCGAGCTTCTTGGACTCGATCTTGTCGCCCATCTTGGCGATGGAGTAGTGCTTCGGGCCGATGAACTTGATGCCTTCTTCTTCAAGACGGCGGGAGAACTCGGCGTTCTCGGACAGGAAGCCGTAGCCGGGGTGAACCGCCTGGGCACCGGTCTGCTTGCACGCAGCGATGATCTTGTCGGCGACCAGGTAGGACTCTTTCGAGGCGGCCGGGCCGATGCAGACGGCTTCGTCGGCCAGCTCGACGAACAGGGCGTCCTTGTCGGCCTCGGAGTACACGGCGACAGTGGCGATGCCCATCTTGCGGGCGGTCTTGATGACGCGGCAGGCGATTTCGCCGCGGTTTGCAATCAGGATCTTGGTAAACATGTTCTTGGCGTCCTCGGCGATCACAGCGGAATGTTGCCGTGCTTGCGCCACGGGTTGTCGAGCTGCTTGTCCTTGAGCATGGCCAGCGAGCGGGCGATACGCTTGCGGGTGGCGTGCGGCATGATGACGTCGTCGATGAAGCCACGGGCGCCGGCCACGAACGGGTTGGCGAACTTGGCCTTGTACTCGGCTTCACGCTCGGCGAGCTTGGCGGGGTCGTTCTTCTCTTCGCGGAAGATGATCTCCACCGCGCCCTTCGGGCCCATCACCGCGATCTCGGCAGACGGCCAGGCGAGGTTCACGTCGCCGCGCAGGTGCTTGGAGGACATCACGTCATAGGCGCCACCGTAAGCCTTGCGGGTGATGACGGTGACCTTCGGCACGGTGCATTCGGCGTACGCGTAGAGCAGCTTGGCGCCGTGCTTGATGATGCCGCCGTATTCCTGGGCGGTACCCGGCATGAAGCCCGGCACATCGACGAAGGTGACGACCGGAATGTTGAAGGCGTCGCAGAAGCGCACGAAGCGGGCAGCCTTGATCGCGGACTTGATGTCCAGGCAGCCGGCGAGGACCAGCGGCTGGTTGGCGACGATGCCGACCGGCGAACCATCGATACGGCCAAAGCCGATGATGATGTTCTTGGCGTAGTCGGGCTGCAGTTCGAAGAAGTCGCTGTCGTCGACAACCTTGACGATCAGTTCCTTCATGTCGTACGGCTTGTTGGCGTTGTCCGGCACCAGGGTGTCGAGGGAGTAGTCGAAGCGGTCGGCCGGGTCGTTGGTCGGCGTGACGGGCGGCTGCTCACGGTTGTTGGCCGGCAGGAAGTTCATGAAACGACGCAGCATCGAGAGGGCCTCGACGTCGTTCTCGAAGGCCAGGTCGGCCACACCGGACTTGGTGGTGTGGGTGACGGCGCCGCCGAGCTCTTCAGCGGTCACGTCTTCGTGGGTCACGGTCTTCACGACTTCGGGGCCGGTCACGAACATGTAGGACGAATCCTTCACCATGAAGATGAAGTCAGTCATCGACGGCGAATACACCGCGCCACCGGCACAGGGGCCCATGATCATGGAGATCTGCGGCACGACACCGGAAGCCATCACGTTGCGCTGGAACACGTCGGCGTAGCCGCCGAGGGAGGCCACGCCTTCCTGGATGCGGGCGCCGCCCGAGTCGTTGAGGCCGATCACCGGAGCACCGACCTTCATGGCCTGGTCCATGACCTTGCAGATCTTCTCGGCGTGGGTTTCGGACAGGGAGCCACCGAACACGGTGAAATCCTGGGAGAACACGAACACCAGGCGGCCGTTGATGGTGCCGTAACCGACGACGACACCGTCACCCGGGGTCTTTTCGGCCTGATCCATGCCGAAGTCGACGCAGCGGTGCTCCTTGAACATGTCCCATTCCTCGAAGGAATCCGGGTCGAGGAGCAGTTCGATACGTTCGCGGGCAGTCAGCTTGCCTTTCTTGTGCTGGCTGTCGATACGCTTCTGGCCGCCACCAAGGCGGGCCGCTTCGCGCTTCTTTTCCAGCTGGTGGATGATGTCGTGCATTTACAGCCTCCAGTCAATGATTCGGGTGTGTTCTTTTCAGCCCAGATGGCCGAGCAGCCGGGAAGCGGCTGCGGAAGGCGTGGTCTGGCCGGCCTCGACGGCCGCCTGCAAGCCGGGAAGGTCCTGTTGAACCGCGGCGTGGCTTGCGAACCGGGCCCGCAGGCCCTGGTCGATGAGTTCCCACATCCACGCCCGGGCCTGTTGGCGCCGGCGCGCGTCGAACTCGCCGCTCCGTTTCATGGTGGAGCGGTAATCCTCAATGGTATTCCAGAATTCCGCGACGCCCTGCTTCTGCAACGCAGAAAGCATGAGCACCGGCGGCGTCCAGTTGGGCGACGAATGGCGGAGCATCCCCAGCGCGCTCTTGATCTGCGAGCGGGCCACGTTGGCGGCCTGGGGATTGATGTCGGCCTTGTTGATGACGATCAGGTCGGCGATCTCCATGATCCCCTTCTTGATCGCCTGCAGGTCGTCGCCGGCGTTGGGAAGCTGGAGCAGGCAGAAGATGTCGGTCATGCCGGCCACCGCGGTCTCGGACTGGCCGACGCCGACGGTCTCGATGATGATCACGTCGAAGCCGGCGGCCTCGCACACCAGCATGGCTTCGCGGGTCTTCTCGGCCACGCCGCCCAGGCTGCCCGCCGACGGGCTCGGGCGGATGAAGGCGCCGGTGTTCTGCGACAGCAGTTCCATCCGGGTCTTGTCGCCCAGGATGGAGCCGCCGGTGACGCTGGAGGACGGATCGACCGCCAGCACCGCCACCTTGTGGCCCTGCTCGATGAGGTACAGGCCGAGGGCCTCGATGAAGGTGGACTTGCCGACGCCCGGCACGCCAGAGATGCCGATGCGCATCGAATTGCCGGTGTGGGGCAGCAGGCCTTCGAGCACGCTGCGGGCCCGCGCCTTGTGGTCCGGCCGCTGGGATTCGATCAGGGTGATCGTCTTGGCGAGCGGACGCAGCTGATGCTTGAGCACGCCGTCGACCAGGGCCTGATCGATGGCGTCACGCTGCGGAATGTCGGCAGGCATGTTCATGGAAGACATCAATGACGCGCACGCCGGCTTTCGCCGGCGCGCTGTTCCTCACGGGTTCGCTCAGGCCTTGCGGGCGGCGCGGATCTGCTTCAGCACTTCGCGGGCGGCAGCCGGGATCGGCGTGCCGGGCCCGAAGATGCCGGCCGCACCGGCCGCGTACAGCGCGTCGTAGTCCTGGGCCGGAATCACGCCACCGACGAAGGTGATGATGTCGTCGGCGCCCTGATCCTTGAGGGCCTTGATGACTGCCGGCACCAGCGTCTTGTGGCCGGCGGCGAGGCTGGAACAGCCCACTGCATGCACGTCGTTCTCGACGGCGTGACGGGCGGCTTCTTCCGGGGTCTGGAAGAGCGGACCGATGTCGATGTCGAAGCCCAGGTCGGCGAAGGCCGAGGCCACCACCTTGGCGCCGCGGTCGTGGCCGTCCTGACCGAGCTTGGCGATCATGATGCGCGGACGGCGACCTTCCTCGGCCACGAAGGCGTCGATGTCGGCCTTCAGGGCCTGCCAGTCTTCGTTACCTTCGACCACCGAGTTGTAGATGCCGGACACGGCCTGCGGGTTGGCGCGATAGCGGCCGAAGACGACTTCCAGCGCGTCGGAGATTTCGCCGACGGTGGCGCGCAGGCGCACGGCCTTCACGGCGAGATCCAGCAGGTTGCCTTCGCCGGTCTTGGCGCACTCGGTGAGAGCGGCCAGGGCGGCATCGACAGCGGCTTGATCGCGGGTGGCGCGGATGCGGGCCAGGCGCTCGATCTGGGCTTCACGCACGACGTGGTTGTCGATGTCGAGGATGTCGATCGGATCCTGCTTGGCGAGCTTGTACTTGTTGACGCCGACGATGACGTCCTTGCCCGAGTCGATGCGGGCCTGCTTTTCGGCGGCGCACTCTTCGACCTTCATCTTGGCCCAGCCGGATTCGACGGCCTTGGTCATACCGCCCATGGCTTCGATTTCTTCGATCAGCGCCCAGGCCTTGTCGGCCATGTCCTGGGTGAGCTTTTCCATCATGTAGGAGCCGGCCCACGGATCGACCACGCTGGTGATGTGGGTTTCTTCCTGGATGATGATCTGGGTGTTGCGGGCGATGCGGGCCGAGAATTCGGTGGGCAGCGCGATGGCTTCGTCCAGCGCGTTGGTGTGCAGCGACTGGGTGCCGCCGAACACTGCGGCCATCGCCTCGATGGTGGTGCGCACGACGTTGTTGTACGGATCCTGCTCGGTGAGCGACCAGCCGGAAGTCTGGCTGTGGGTACGCAGCATCATGGACTTCTGGCTCTTCGGCTCGAACTGCTTCATGAGACGCCACCACAGCATGCGCGCGGCGCGCATCTTGGCGATCTCGAGGTAGAAGTTCATGCCCACCGCCCAGAAGAAGGACAGGCGGCCGGCGAATGTGTCCACGTCCATGCCCGACTTGATGCCGGTGCGCACGTACTCGACGCCGTCGGCCAGCGTGAAGGCCAGCTCGATGGCCTGGTTCGCGCCCGCTTCCTGGATGTGATAGCCCGAGATCGAGATGCTGTTGAACTTGGGCATGTGGGTCGACGTGTAATTGAAGATATCAGCGATGATCTTCATCGACGGCGTCGGCGGGTAGATGTAGGTGTTGCGGACCATGAACTCCTTGAGGATGTCGTTCTGGATGGTCCCGGACAGCTTGTCCTGCGAAACGCCCTGCTCTTCGGCGGCGACGATGTAGCCGGCCAGGATCGGCAGCACGGCGCCGTTCATGGTCATGGACACCGACACCTTGTCGAGGGGGATCTCGTTGAAGAGGATCTTCATGTCCTCGACGGAGTCGATCGCCACGCCGGCCTTGCCGACGTCACCCACCACGCGGGGATTGTCGGAGTCGTAGCCGCGGTGGGTGGCCAGGTCGAAGGCCACGGACACGCCCTGGCCGCCGGCGGCGAGCGCCTTGCGGTAGAAGGCGTTGGATTCTTCGGCGGTGGAGAAGCCGGCGTACTGGCGGATGGTCCACGGACGGGCGGCGTACATGGTGGCCTGGGGGCCGCGCAGGAAGGGCTCGAAGCCCGGCAGCGTGTTGGCGTACTTGAGGCCTTCGAGATCGGCCGCGGTGTACAGCGGCTTGACCGTGATGCCCTCCGGCGTCACCCAGTTCAGCTTGGCGACATCGCCTTCAGGCGCCGACTTGGCGGCGGCCTTGTTCCAGGCGGCCAGATCGGGTTGGGGGAAGGTCGGTTCGTTGTTGTTCGCCATGGTTCTACCCTCGCTAGTGCGGGCCGCGGAAGCAGCCTCTTTTCTGTCCTGAAGACGTGTCGCCCGTTGCGGCCGGCCCGGTCGATGTGCCGGACTCGTCTGCAAACCGGGACGCCAGTACCGGCCGTGGTCCCTGACCACGGCCGGCTGCCGTGCCCTGCGCGGGCAGTTTTCTCCCTCCCTCTGTTTTTCGAGCGTCGATGGCCGAGGCCACCGGGCTGCAACAAGGTTTACTTCCCGCGCAGGAACTTGACTTGCTATCCACGGGATAATACTTTATCCATAATTATGGATGCAATACCCGAAACCACCTCATCCACCTACAACTCCACATCCTCCATGAACGCCGGCCGCATCGCCCCCCTCGCCCTCTACCAGGAAGTCGCCGAACGCCTGCGCCAGCGCATCTTTGCCCACGAACTCCCCCCTGGCACCTGGGTCGATGAGCAGGCCCTCGCCGCCGATTACGGCATCTCCCGCACGCCGCTGCGCGAAGCCCTCAAGGTGCTTGCCGCCGAGGGCCTGGTGACGCTCAAACCGCGCCGCGGCTGCTACGTGACGGAAATTTCCGAGCGCGATCTGGACGAGATCTTCACCGTGCTGTCGCTCCTCGAAGGCCAGTGCGCCGCCGACACCACCCACAAGGCCACCGAGGAAGACCTCGCCCGCCTGCGCAGCATCCACGACGACCTGGAGCGCGCCGCCGCCGACAAGGATATCGACGGCTTCTTCGAGGCCAACCAGACCTTCCACCAGGAAGTCCAGCTGATCGCCGACAACCGCTGGCTGACCCAGACCATCACCGACCTGCGCAAGGTCATCAAGCTGTCGCGGCACCACTCGCTGTTCAGCGAGGGCCGGCTGGAACAATCCCTGGCCGAGCACCGGCTCATCCTCGAGGCCCTTGGCCGCCGCGACGCCACCGGCATCGAACGGGCGATGCGCGACCACATCTCCAGCGGCCGCCGGGCCCTGGCCAAGATCGCCTCCCGCAAGGAAAGCACGGCCTGACATAACCCCCGGCGCCAGAAAGACAAAACCCCCGTCCGGTCGCCCGGCGGGGGTTTTTGTTTGACCCTGCGCCCCAAAGGGCGCATCGGGATCAGTGGCTGCTGGCTTCGGCAGCACCAAAACCGGTCTGGGCACGCACGTACTGGTCTTCAAACGCAGCACGCTCGGCCTGGGCTTCGGCGCTATTGTCGAGCTTGGACACGATGAACGTGATCAGGAAGGCCAGGGGCATGGAGAACAGGGCCGGCTGGTCGTACGGGAACAGCGCCTGGGCGTTGCCCAGCACGGTGACCCACACGGACTTGGAGAACACCACCAGCAGCACCGCAGCCACGAGGCCGGCGTAACCGCCCGCGATCGCGCCACGGGTGGTCAGACCCCGCCAGTACATGGAGAGGATGAGCACCGGGAAGTTGGCGGAAGCGGCGATACCGAAGGCCAGGGCCACCATGAACGCCACGTTCATCTTCTCGAAGGCGATGCCGAGGACGATGGCCACGAGACCCAGGCCGACGGAAGCAAAACGGGACACGCGCAGCTCTTCGGTCTCGGTCGCCTTGCCCTTGCGGATCACGCGGGCGTAGATGTCATGGGAGATGGCCGCCGCACCAGCCAGCGCCAGACCGGACACCACGGCCAGGATGGTCGCGAAGGCCACGGCCGACAGGAAGCCCAGCAGCAGGTTGCCGCCCACGGCCTTGGCCAGGTGCATGGCGATCATGTTGCCGCCACCGACGATCTTGCCGCCGATCTTGCCACCTTCGAAGAACTCGGGGTTCTGGCCGACGATGATGATGGCCGCGAAGCCCATCAGCAGGATGACGTTGAAGAAGTAGGCCACGAAACCGGACGCGTAGAGCACCGACTTGCGGGCTTCCTTGGCGTTGGTCACGGTGAAGAAGCGCATCAGGATGTGCGGCAGACCGGCGGTACCGAACATCAGGCCGAGGCCCAGCGACAGGGCGGTGACCGGATCCGGCAGCAGCGAGCCCGGGAACAGCAGCTTCTCGCCCAGCGAGTGCAGCGACACCGCCTGGCTCATCATGTTTTCGAAGCTGAAGCCGAACTGGGACATGGCCAGCACCATCACCAGCGTGCCGCCGGCGAGGAGCATGCAGGCCTTGATGATCTGCACCCAGGTGGTGGCAACCATGCCGCCGAAGGTGACGTACACCATCATCAGCGCGCCGACGACGAACAGGGCGATGTTGTAGTCCAGACCGAACAGCAGTTTGATCAGCTGACCGGCACCGACCATCTGCGCCACAAGGTAGAAGCACACCACGGTCAGCGAGGACACCGCGGCCATCGTGCGCACCTTGCCCTGGTTGAGGCGGTACGAGGTGATGTCGGCAAAGGTGAACTTGCCCAGGTTACGCAGGCGCTCGGCCATCAGGAACAGGATGATGGGCCAGCCGGCGAAGAAGGCGATCATGTAGATGTAGCCATCGACGCCCTTGGTGTAGACCAGCGCGGTGAGGCCCAGCAGGGTTGCGGCGGACATGTAGTCGCCGGCGATCGCGAGGCCGTTCTGGAAGCCGGTGATGCCGCCGCCGGCGGTGTAGAAGTCGGACGCCGACTTGGTGCGGCCAGCCGCCCAGTAGGTGATGCCGAGGGTCATCGAGACGAACAGCACGAACATCCCGATAGCGTGCAGGTTGAGCGGCTGCTTTTCGGTGGCGGAGATCGCATCACCGGCAAACGACAGAGCCGGCGCGAGGAGCGCCAGCAGCGCGAGATTCAGACGGGCCAGCATTACTTCACCTCCTTGGATGCATCACGGATGACTTCGGCGGTGATCTCGTCGAATTCGCCATTGGCGCGCTTCACGTAGACCGCGGTCAGCACCCAGAAGAAGATGAACATGAACAGCTCGAAGGCGATCCCGACGGTGAGGTAGGAACCTTCGGACAGACGCTTGCCGATCACTTGCGGCTGGAAGGCCACGACCATGAAGAAGCCGTAGAAGATCGTCAGGACGATCACGGACAGGATGGTGGCAAAGCCCTGGCGCTTGGACACCAGTTCGGCAAAGCGCGGGTTGCGTCTGATGCGTGCGTAGACCGCACTCTGAGACGAGGTGCTCGACATGATTTCCCTCCCTTTGGAAAGTCATTGAATGTGGCGCGATCTGCCTGTTGGACCCAAACGGCGATCAGAGCGAATATTTTTTATGGGTGCTTCTCGCAGGGCGAAGCCGCGCCAGTACAACGCCCAACCGGATGATATAACATACAGAAGACTCCATACCACGCCGTATGGAAATATTTTTGCACCGCATCAAATAATTTTATCGACCCCAGCCGACGGAACCGCCCACCCATGCCCGGAGAAATCCTCTTCTGCCAGGATGCTGGCATCGCCACCCTGACCCTCTCCAACCCGGACAAGCTCAACGCCGTCGATGCCGGCATGTGGCGCGGCCTGCAGCGCCGGATGAGCGAACTCAACGCCGACCCCGGCCTGCGCTGCGTGGTGCTGCGCGGCGCCGGCGACAAGGCCTTCGCGGCCGGCGGCGACATCGAGGAATTCCTGGTCGTGCGCGCCACCGTGGACGACGCCCTGCACTATCACGAGGAGCTCGTGGCCGCCGCCCTCGACGCCATCCGCGCCTGCCCGGTGCCCACCGTGGCGATGATCCAGGGCGCCTGCATCGGCGGCGGCGTGGAGATCGCCGGCTGCTGCGACATCCGCATCGCGGGCGAATCGAGCCGCTTCGGCGCGCCGATCAACAAGCTGGGCTTTTCGATGTACCCGGGCGAGATGGCCGGCCTGCTGGAACTCGTCGGCCCCGCCGTGCTGCTGGAGATCCTGCTCGAAGGCCGCATCCTGAGCGCCCGCGAAGCCCTCGCCAAGGGCCTGCTGACCCGGGTGGTGGACGACGAGGAGGTGGAAAGGGAAGCCCTCGCCACCGCCGGCCGCATCGTGAAGGGCGCGCCGCTGGTGGCCCGCTGGCACAAGCAGTGGGTGCATCGCCTGATGAAGGGCACGCCCCTCACGGCCGACGAAAAACGCGCCGCCTTCGATTTTCTGGCCACCGATGACTACAAGGAAGGCCTGGACGCCTTCCTGGGCAAGCGTTCGCCGGTGTTCAAAGGGCGCTGAGGCCCGGCCTCCTTAGCCCGCCTGCCAGCGGGCGAGCAGCGCGGCCCGGTGGGGCACCAGTTGCTTCACCGCCACATCCAGCACCGGGCCGGTGAGGGTGTGGCCGGAGCATTCTGCGGCCAGCACCACGTCGGTTTCGCCCACCGCCACCCGCAGCGGGCCCTGGGCCTGTTGCAGGCGGGTCTGGCGATGGGATGAATCCAGAAAGATGTGGCCGTTGGTGAGGTTGAGCTTGCCCTCGATCTGGGTCGGCTTGCCGTTCGACAGCAGCGCATCCACCCGGCAGCCCACCAGCCGGTATTCATTGACGAGGGCCAGGGCCTGGCTGCGCAGGTAGCCCGCCTGGTCCGCCTCGGCGGCCGGCAGCCGGGCGGCGGCGCGGGCGGCCAGGGTTGCCACCTCGGCGTCGGTGAGATGGGGCGCGGCCTCGACGATGCGCGCGGGCTCGATGCGGGCAACCGCCCTCGCCTGGGCGTCGAGCCGGTGGTGGTGCTTGACGACCCGCACCTCGGCCTTGGCCAGCTGCTTGCCGGCGATGACCGGCAGGCCCTGGATCACCGTCGGCCCCAGCAGTTCGGCCAGCTTCTGGCAAAGCCGCGCGTGGTCGAGGGCGGCCACGGACGCGGGGACGGCCAGTTCGAGATCGAACTGGAGCTGGAGGCGGACATTGGCTGCGGACATGGAACCACCCGAACGGTATAGGTCGGAAGGTTCACGGACAGAAACCCGCCCACTTTAGGCGCTCAGCTCCCCAGCACGGTGTGCAGCATCTTGGCCGACAGCAGCACCAGCACGCCGGCGAAGATCTTCTTCAGCGTGGCCACCGGCAGCTTGTGCGCCAGCCTGGCGCCGATGGGCGCGGTGAGGCTGGAGAGGAGGCTCAGCAGCACCAGCGCCGGCAGGTAGACGAAACCCACCGACCACTCGGGCAGCCCCTGCACCGACCAGCCGTTGATCAGGTAGCCCAGCGCGCCGGCCAGGGCGATGGGCAGGCCGATGGCGGCCGAGGTGCCGATGGCGTTATGCACCTTGACGTTGCACCAGGTCATGAAGGGCACCGACAGGGATCCGCCGCCGATCGCCACCAGCGACGAGATCGCGCCGATCACCCCGCCCACGCCGATCAGCCCGGCGGTGCCCGGCAGCTCGCGGGTGGGCTTGGGCTTCACGTTGAGGATCATCTGCACCGCCACGTAGGCGGTGAAGCACGCAAAGAAGATCGCCAGCGGCTTGGTGGGCGCCTGGGACGCCACGAAGGTGCCGGCGAAGGTGCCCGCCAGCACGCCCGGCGCGATGCCCTTGACGATGTCCCAGCGCACCGCGCCGTGGGCGTGGTGGGCGCGCAGGCTGGAGATCGAGGTGACCACGATGCCAGCCATCGAAGTGCCCAGCGCCAGATGCACCATGTGCTCCTTCGGAAAGCCCTGGGCGGCGAACAGCGTGGTGAGCATCGGCACCATGATCGCCCCACCACCCACGCCGAGCAGCCCGGCGAAGAAGCCGACGAAGGCCCCGAGGGCGAGATAGGCGGCCAGCCATTCGATTCCGATGTTCATTTCCAGTCCTGAAGATCCGTTGCGCCGAGCAGTTGCCCGACGATGAAGCGCCACTCGGCCGGCTCGACCGGCGTGATGGACAACCGGTTGCCGCGGGCGAGGACGCGCATGTTCTCGAGTTCCGGGTGGCTGCGCAATTCGGGCAAACCCACCAGCCGCGTCTTCTTCACGAAAGCGACGTCCACGTGCACCCAGCGGGGGTTTTCGGGCGTGGATTTAGGGTCGAAGTACTTGCTGGCCGGGTCGAACTGGGTGGCGTCCGGGTAGGCGGTGCTCGCCACCTTCGCGATGCCGGCGACGCCCGGCTCGGCGCAGCCAGAGTGGTAGAACAGCACCCCGTCGCCTACCTGCATCCCGTCGCGCATGAAGTTGCGCGCCTGGTAGTTGCGCACGCCGTACCAGGGCACGGTCTGGCCGGGGCGCTGGGCCAGGTCGTCGATGGAGACGTCGTCGGGTTCGGATTTCATCAGCCAGTAGCGCATCGGGAGCTCCTTGTTGGACATGGGCGCCCCGGCGCGATCGACGGGGGCAACCGGCGACGTTTTCGCCGAATTCGCCTCGCGACACAAGCGGGATGTCGGCACCCGCCGCCGAACCGCCTCCACGCGGCTATGATGTCGGGGCATTCCCGATCAATCCCGGCTAGCCTGCCCACCTGACCCAAGCGCGAGGCCTCCGCCATGCCATCCGCTCCCCTGCGCCCCAACCCGCTTTCCTGCAGCCTGATCCGCCTTGTGCTGGCGATCTGCGCGGCGCTGATGCTGATCCTCGCCCCCGGCGCCCAGGCCGCCCGACAGGCTGCGCCGCCGCCGGCCGCACCCGCGCCAGCTCCGGCACCGGCCGCCGACGCCCCGGCAGTCGAAGAGGCCGACCTGATCCTGATGAACCGCACGATCGTGCGCTTTCGCGCCAAGTTCCTCGGCGCATCCCCCCGCCAGCGGGCCGAGCGGGGGCAGGCGACGATCAGCGCGATCCTCGAACGGGCCACCAGTGACGACGTGGTCGTGCAGCCCAACGCCGTGGGCAACATCCTCCTTATCGACGGCCAGCTGGCCTTCGTGCTCACCCCCGACGACACCGACAAGCTCGCCGGCGAGACCCTCGCCGCCCTCACCGACAAGACCGTCGCCGTGCTGCGCACCGTCGTTGCCGAGTCCCGCGAGAGCCGCGACAGCCGCAGCCTGGCCGAGGGGCTGGCGGTATCGGCCGGAGCGACGCTGGTGTTCATCACCCTGCTCTACATGCTCGGCCGGCTGCAGGCGTGGATCACCCGACGCCTCGCCGCCGCCATCGACGCCCAGGCCGAGCGGCTCAAACTGGGCGGCACCGAGCTGATCCGCCGCGACCGCATCCTCGCCGCCGTGGGCTGGCTCTCGCGGGCGCTGTTCTGGCTGCTTGCGGCCCTGCTCGCCTACACCTGGCTGGCCCGCATCCTGGCGCGCTTTCCATACACCCGGGCGTGGGGCGAGAACCTCGACGACTACCTGCTGGGCGTGCTGGGCAGGCTCGGGGTCGGCATCCTGCAGACGCTGCCCAACCTGCTCATCGCGCTGCTGATGTTCCTGGTCGCCCGTGCCGTGGTCGGGCTGCTCAAGCCGGTGTTCGACCACGCGGCCGGCAACAACGCGGGCCTCGGCTGGCTCGACAAGGACACCGTCGAGCCGACTCGCAAGATCACCAACATCCTGATCTGGATCTTCGCGCTGGTGATGGCTTACCCCTACCTGCCCGGCGCCCAGACCGAAGCCTTCAAGGGCATGTCGGTGCTGATCGGCCTGATGGTGTCGCTGGGCGCGTCGAGCATCGTCGGCCAGGGCGCCGCCGGGCTCATTCTGATGTACTCGCGCACCCTGCGCTCCGGCGAATACGTGCGCATCGGCGAGCACGAAGGCACCGTCGTCGCCATCAGCCTGTTCAACACCCGCCTGCGCACCGGCCGCGGCGCCGAGATCACCCTGCCCAACGCGCTGATCGTCGGCAACGCCACCCGCAACTACTCGCGCACCCAGGGCGGACGCGGCTTCATGCTCGACACCACCGTCACCATCGGCTACGACACCCCCTGGCGACAGGTCGAGGCGATGCTCACCGAAGCCGCCCGGCGCACCCCCGGCATCTCCACCGACCCCGCCCCGCGCATCTTCCAGACCGCCCTGTCGGATTTCTACCCCGAATACTGCCTGGTGGTGCACGCCACCCCGGTCGGCGCCGAGCCGCGGGCGCAGCTGCTGTCGCGGCTGCACGCCAACATCCAGGATGTCTTCAACGAATACGGCGTGCAGATCATGTCACCCCACTACATCGCCGATCCGGCAACAGAAAAACGCGTTGCGCCCGATAACTGGTATGCACCGCCCGCGCGCCGGCCCGACCCGGCCTGAGCCGCGGGTTATCATCCATCGTCGTCTGCCCCGGAGCCACGCCATGAGCATCACCCCCGAACGTCGCAAGAACCTCTCCCTGCGCGAACTGGTCGACAAGGCCTACCTCATCATCGAGCCCTTCTTCGACCCGGGCAATGCCTGGAACGGCCAGACCCTCGAGCACCTGGCCTACCGGGTGGTGCGTGACCAGCTCCCCGACATTCCGCCCGAAGACGTCCAGATCATCGTCTCCGCCTCCACCCGCATGTACCGCGCCAAGCACCCGGGCGCCTGACCGCCCCCGACCGGCGGGCCCCACCGCCCGCCCCACGCCCCAATCGCCATCCGTCGTGACCCGCTTCTATCCCCTCCTGTTCGTCCTGCTGTGGAGCACCGGCTTCATCGGCGCCAAGTACGGCCTGCCCTACGCCGAGCCCATCACCTTCCTGTGCGTGCGCTACGGGCTGGTGATCGGGCTGATGGGCCTGGTCGCCCTCGCCACCCGCGCCCCGTGGCCGGCCGAGCCCCGCCAGTGGCTGCACATCGGCATCACCGGGCTGCTGGTGCATGCCCTCTACCTGGGCGGCGTGTTCTCGGCCATCCACCAGGGTCTGCCGGCGGGCATCACCTCGCTGGTGGTCGGGCTGCAGCCGCTCCTCACCGCCCTCGGCGCCGGGCTGTTGCTGGGCGAGCGGGTGCTGCCACGCCAGTGGGCCGGGCTGGTGCTGGGCTTCGGCGGCGTGGGGCTGGTGGTATCGAGCAAGGTGGTGGCGGTGGCCGGTGGCAACGGCCTGCAGGCGATGCTCGTCCCGGCGCTGCTGGCGCTGGCCGGCATCACCGCCGGCACCCTCTACCAGAAGCGCTTCTGCCCCCGCTTCGACCTGCGCACCGGTGCGGTGATCCAGTTCGTGCCCTGCCTGCTGGTGAGCAGCGCATTTGCCGCCAGCACCGAAACCATGGTGATCGACTGGTCGAGCCAGTTCGTCTTTGCGCTGCTGTGGCTGGTGCTGGTGCTGTCGGTGGGCGCCATCAGCCTGCTCAACCTGCTGATCCGCAGCGGCAGCGCGGTCAATGTGGCGAGCCTTTTCTACCTCACCCCGCCCACCACCGCCCTCATCGCCTGGGCGGCCTTTGGCGAGACCCTCACCGGCCTCGCGCTGGTGGGCATGGGCATCACCGTGTTCGGCGTGTGGCTGGCCCGCAAATGAGCGCGCCCGCCGCCTCCACCAGCGTCGCCACGCGCATCCTGGGCATCGACCCGGGCCTGCGCCACACCGGCTTCGGCGTCATCGACACCCTCGGCAGCCAGCTGCGCTACGTGGCCAGTGGCGTCATCAAGAGCGGAGAAGGCAGCCTGCCCGAGCGCCTCAAGGTGATCCTCGACGGGGTGCGCCAGGTCATCACCACCTACCAGCCCGATCAGGTGGCGGTCGAGATCGTCTTCGTGAACGTCAATCCGCAATCCACCCTGCTGCTGGGCCAGGCCCGGGGCGCGGCGATCTGCGGCGCGGTATCCCACGACCTGCCGGTGGCCGAGTACACCGCGCTGCAGGTGAAGCAGGCGGTGGTCGGCCACGGCAAGGCCGCCAAGGAGCAGGTCTGCCACATGGTCGAGCGCCTGCTGGCCCTCGAAGCAAGCCCCTCGCCGGACGCCGCCGACGCGCTGGCCTGCGCCATCTGTCATGCCCACGGCAGCACCGGGCTGGCCGCGCTGGCCGGCGTCGGCACCCGTAAACGGGGCGGCCGGCTGACCCGCTGAACACCGCGGCCGCGCCGTGACGAAACATGCGCCGCGGTGGGCAGTAATGCACAGCGGGTTTTTTGTAATCACGTATAAAGCCTTCATGCTGGCGCGCCGTCGACAGTTCGATCCCGTCATATCCGGACCATGCCTCCGTCTTCGCCCTTTCCCACCGCCGTGACGCACAACCTGTTGATCAGCCTGGCGTATATCGCCCTCGGCTGGCTGGCGACAGGGCTGGCCGTGGCGGGGGGCTACGCCAGCCCCGTCTTCCCCGCTGCCGGCCTGGCACTGGCGGCGGTGCTCTACCTGGGCGTCCCGGCGCTGCCGGGGGTGTGGATCGGCTCGATGGCGCTGCACCTGCTGCTGGCTTACGTCAATTCGTCCCTGAGCACCGCCGACACCATCGCCGCGATGGCCATCGCCAGCGGCGCAACGGCCCAGGCCTGGCTGGGCCGGGCGCTGATCCAGCGCTGGCAGGGCGACGAATGGCGCACCCTCGACAACGCCACCGCGGTGTTCCGCTTCCTGCTGCTGGGCGGCCCGCTGGCGTGTCTGGTGTCGGCCACCATCGGCATCCTCAGCCTGTTCCTCACCGGCGTGCTCAGCCGGCCGGCGCTGCCCTTTGCGTGGTGGAACTGGTTTGCCGGCGACGCCTTCGGGGTGCTCACCTTCACTCCGCTCACCCTGTGCTTCCTGCTCACCAACGATCCCCTCTGGCAGGCCCGGCGGCGGCGCATGGTGATCCCCGTCGCGGCCACCCTGGCGATGGCCGCCGCGGCCTTCCACGCCGCCTCGAACTGGGAGCGCAGCGAGGTCGAGCACCACCTGCAGAGCGACGGCCTGCGCATCCACCAGCACATCAGCGACCGCCTGCTGAGCCACCGGGAGGTCCTGCAGTCCCTGCGCAGCTTCATCGAGGTCACGCCCGACCTCACCGACAGCCGCTTCAACGCCTTCACCCGGTCGCCCCTGCAGAACAACCCCGATCTCCACGCCCTCAGCTTCAACACCTTCGTGCGCGATGCCGACCGGGCTGTTTTCGAGGCCGCCATGGGCCGTCAGCTCGGCCGCACCGATTTCCAGATCACCGAGCGGAGCGTCGACGGCATCCTGCAGCGCGCCGGCAAGCGCGACACCTACGTGCCGGTCACCCTCATCGCCCCGGCGGCAAGCAACCAGCGCGCCATCGGCTTCGACATCGCCTCCGAGGCGATCCGCTGGGATGCGGTCAACCGGGCCCTCGGCCAGCGCAGCGGCATCTTCGTCACCGCCCCCATCCTGCTGGTCCAGGAGAACCAGGTGGCGGTGCTCACCCTGGCGCCGGTGCTGCAGCCCGGCAGCACCCAGCTCCGGGGCTTTGCGGTGGCCATCATCCAGATCGGGCAGCTGGTCGAGCGCGCCCTGCGCGACACCCTGCCCACCGGCCTCAACGTATCCCTCGTCGATCCCTACGCCCTGGGCAGCGTGCGCCGCCTCGACAACGGCGAATCCCCCGTGAGCAGCGGCAAGCCGGCGCACCAGTGGGAGCACAAGCTCGCCTTCGGCGACCGGGAATGGCTGCTCAAGGTGAGCGCCGACGAGCGCTACCTCGAATCCCAGCGCTCCCTCAACGCCTGGGCCGTGGGCGTCGCCGGCCTGCTGTTCACCACCCTGCTGCAGGCCCTCTTCATGAGCCTCACCGGGCGCAACTGGATCATCCAGCGCCAGGTCGATCACCAGACCGCCGACCTCGCCGCCAAGAACCGCGAACTCGCCCTCGCCACCATCTCCATCAACAAATCGCCGGATGCCGCCTTCTGGGTGCTGCCGGACGCCCGCATCGTGCGGGTCAATCCCGCCGCCTGCCGGCTGCTCGGCTATCCGGCCGAGGCGCTGCTCACCCTGCGCGTGCCCGAGATCGCGCCGGACATCAGCGAAGCCAGCTGGAGCGCCCTGTGGAATCGGGTGTGGGCCAATGGCTCGGATGTCTTCGAATCCATCCACCGCTGCAAGGACGGCAGCGAGATCACGGTGGCGGTGGTCGCCAGCCTGGTCAGCGCCGACGGCACCGACTACCTTTACGCCAGCGTGCGCGACATCTCCGAGCGCAAGGCCGCCGAGGCCGAGCTCACCCGCCATCGCGACCACCTCGAGGAGCTCGTCGCCGCCCGCACCGCCGACCTCTCGGTGGCCAAGGAGGCCGCCGAAGCCGCCAACCGGGCCAAGAGCAGCTTCCTCGCCAACATGAGCCACGAGCTGCGCACCCCGATGCACGCGATCATCGGCCTCACCCACCTGCTCCACCGCAACAACACCGATCCCGCCCAGCACGACCGCCTCGACAAGATCTCCAGCGCCGCCACCCACCTGCTCCAGCAGCTGGGCGACGTGCTCGAACTCGCCCGCATCGACGCCGAACGGATCGCCATCGAGCAGACCCGCTTCGCCATCGACGAACTCGTTCACCGGGTCATCGACCTGCTCGGCGCCAGCCTGGAAGGCAAGGGCCTCGGCCTGCAGCTGGACATCGACCCCGACCTCGCCGGCCGCCCGCTGATCGGCGATCCGCTGCGCATCCAGCAGGTGCTCGCCCACGTCGTCGGCAACGCGGTGAAGTTCACCAGCGCCGGGATGATCGTCATCCGCGCCCGCCTCACCGACGCGCACGCCAGCGGCGCCCTGCTCCACATCGAGGTGCAGGACAGCGGGATCGGCATCACCGCGGCCGACCAGGAACGCATCTTCAACCCCTTCGAGCAGGCCGACGGCTCCGTCACCCGGCGCTTCGGCGGCACCGGGCTGGGCCTCGCCATCTGCCGCCGCCTCACGCGGCTGATGGGCGGCGACATCGGCGTGACGAGCGAGCCGGGCCACGGCAGCACCTTCTGGATCACCCTGCGGGTCGGCGTGCTGCCCGGCGACACCAGCGGCGCAGCGCCGGTCGAGCTCACCGCAGAAGAAGCCGAACGGCGGCTGCGCAGCGAACACGGCCACCGCCGCCTGCTGCTGGTGGAAGACGACTGGGTGAACCAGGAAGTCAGCCTCGAGCTGCTCCGCAACGAGCTCGGCCTGCAGGTCGACCTCGCCCCCGACGGCGCCGAAGCCGTGCGGATGACCACCGACACCGCCTACGACCTGATCCTGATGGACGTCCAGATGCCGATCATGGACGGCCTCACCGCCACGCGCACCATCCGCGCCCGCCCCGGCCCCTGCGCCCGGGCGCCGATCGTCGCGATGACCGCCAACACCTTCGACGAAGATCGCAAGGCCTGCTTTGATGCCGGCATGAACGACTTCATCCCCAAGCCCGCCAACCCGGATCAGCTCTTCATCACCCTGCTGCGCTGGCTCGAACACCCCGCCCCCGCCGCCTATCCGGCCACGGCGTCCCACAGCAGTTTGAGTCCCGACAGCCCCAGCGCCGCCGTCGCCAACAGGTAGAACGGCCGCTCCGGGATGCGCTGGAGGAGGCGCATCCCCGTCCACACCCCCACCGGCACCAGTGGCAACAGCATCGCCGACATCACCAGGGTGTCGCGGGTGAACAGGTCCAGCCCCAGATAGAACGGCAGCTTGGCCAGGTTGAGCGCCGCAAAGAAGAACACCGACGTCGCCGCAAACGCCTGCCGCGGCAGGCCGCGGGTCAGCAGGTAGATCATCAGCGGCGGCCCGCCGGCGTGGGCCAGGGTGCTGGTGAAGCCCGCCCCCACGCCACACAGCCGGGCCAGACGCGGCAGCGGCGCCGTGTGGGCCTCGGCCTTCGGCTTGCGCAGCAGCCGGTCGGCGGCAAACACCACCGCGATCAGCCCCACCGCGCCCTTCACCATCCGGTCCGACATCACCCCGAAGGCCAGCGTGCCCAGCGCGATGCCGACGAGCGACGCCGGCAACAGCAGGCGCAGCTCGGCCCAGTCGGCCTTGCCCCGCCAGGCGCGGATCCCGAACAGGTCCATCGCGATCAGCACCGGCAGCATCACCGCCACCGCGTCCCGCGGCGACATCCACAGGGACATGAAAGGCACCGCCAGCCCGCCCAGGGCGCCACCCAGGCCGGACTTGGAAATGCCGGTAAGCAGGATGGCGACCGCGGTGACGATCCAGCCGGTAGCATCGAGGTGCATGGGCGCACTTTCGGAAAGCGGGCGTGAACGATGCCACAAACCGCGCACCGCTTTTTCCGGTGCACTAAACTTCCTGGCGCCCCCGCCGAAAATTGGGCATTGCCCCTCGCCGCCCGCACCATGCCGCCCGAGCCTCCCCAGGACCATCTCGTCACGCCCGAACAGTTGTGCGTCGGCCTGTTCGTCCACCTCGACCTGCCGTGGTTCAGCCACCCGTTCAGCTTCAACAGCTTCAAGATCCGCTCGGCGGACCAGCTGAAGACCCTGCGCGAGCTGGGCGTCACCCGTTTCCGCTACGACCCCGAACGCTCCGACGTGCAGCCCCGCGGCACGGCGCCGGCCGCCCCCGCGGCGCCGCCCCCGCCACCGGTCGAGGAAGACCCCGCCACCTGCGCGGCCCTCGCCGCCAAGCGCGAGCGGATCGCCCGCCTGGCCCAGCGCAAGCGTCAGGTCATCGAGGTCGAGAAAGCCTTCGTCAAGGCCGCCGGGGTGATGCGCAACATCAACAAGAACCTCTTTTCCCGCCCCAAGGAGTGCCTCGAAGAGGTGGACGAGCTGGTCAACCAGATGGTCGTCGCCTTCCTCGACCAGCCCGAGGCCGCGCTGCATGTGATGGGCGAGCACGCCGCCGGCGAGGAGGCCTACTTCCACGGCCTCAACGTGTCGATCCTGTCGATGATGCTGGCCAAGGATCTCGGCTTCTCCCGCAGCCAGAGCCAGCTGCTGGGCGTCGGGGCGCTGCTCCACGACGTGGGCCTCGCCGACATCCCCGAGCGGGTGGCCCGGGCCCGGCACGAGCTCACCACCCCCGAACGCAACCTGCGCGAGCTGCACTGCGAATACGGCGTGCGCCTCGGCAAGCAGCTCGGCCTGCCCGAGCCGGTGCTGCGCATCATCGCCCAGCACCACGAACTCGCCGACGGCAGCGGCTACCCGCGCCACCTGAAGGGCGACCAGATCGACCCGCTGGCCCGCCTGGTGGCGCTGGTCAATTACTACGACAACCTGTGCAACCCGGGCGATCTGGCCAAGGCCCTGACGCCCCACGAGGCCCTGTCGATGATGTTCGCCCAGCGCCGCAGCAAGTTCGACGGGCAGGCCCTGCAGGTGATGATCCGCAGCCTCGGCGTGTATCCGCCGGGCTCGGTGGTGCGCCTGTCCAATGACGCGCTGGCGCTCGTCTCTTCGGTCAATCCGGTCAAGCCGCTGCGCCCGTGGGTCACCGTATTCGACCCGGACATCCCCCGCGACGAGGCGATCATGCTCGACCTGGAACAGGAGCCCGACATCAACATCGCCAAGGCCCTGCGCCCGATCCACCTGCCGCCCGACGTGTACGAATACCTCAGCCCCCGCAAGCGCGTGACCTACTACTTCGACGCCGACTCCCGGCAGGGACGCAACCCATGAACAGCCGCTACCAGGACATCCTGCTCGGCGCCGCAGGGGAGATCCTGCTGCTGGTCGACCCGGCCAGCCTCACCATCCTCGCCGCCAGCCCGGCCACCGCGCGCCTGCTCGGCCAGCCCGTGGAGGCGCTGGCCGGCCTGCCCATCACCGAGATCGAATGCGCGCTCTCCGACGTGTTCTTCTGGGAAGAGGTGCGCACCGGCGGCATCACCGAAGAGCAGACCATGGAGGGCCTGTACCGGCGTGCCGACGGCAACCTGCTCGAAGCCCGCAAGACCGTCCGCCGCCTGCCCGAGGGCATCCTGGTGTGCGCCACCGACGTGGGCGCCCAGCGCCGCGCCGAGGACGAACTGGCCGAGATGACCTCCCGCCTGCGGGCCACCCTCGAAGCCACCGCCGACGGCATCCTGGTGCTCGACGGCAACGGCCGCATCGCCAACATGAACCGCCGCCTCGCCGGCCTGTGGGGGCTGCCCGAGGCGCTGCTGGCCCGCCACGACGACCAGGCCATCCTCGAGCACCTGATCCACGCGGTCGAAGACCCGGCCGCCCTGCGCACCCTGCTCACCACCCACAGCCAGGATCTCAGCGAGACCTTCGACACCCTGCCCCTGCGCGACGGGCGCATCTTCGAGGCCAGCTCCCGCCCCGCCCGCCACGACGACGAGGTGATCGGCCGGGTGTTCTGCATCACCGACGTCACCGAACGCCACAAGGCCGAGCAGGCCCTGATCGCCGCCCGCGACGCCGCCACCTCCGCCAGCAAGGCCAAGAGCGACTTCCTGGCGATGATGTCCCACGAGATCCGCACCCCGATGAACGGCATCATCGGGATGGCCCAGCTCCTGCGCATGACGCCCCAGAGCGACGAGCAGCGGGACTACATCACCACCATCCTGTCGAGCAGCGAAGCCCTGCTGTCGATCATCAACGACATCCTCGACTACTCGAAGATCGAGGCCCGCAAGCTCAACCTCGAGAAGATCAGCTTCGACCTGCGCCAGGTGGTCAGCGACGTGGACAAGCTGTTCCGCCCCAAGGCCGTCGAACTGGGCCTGGCCTTCGCCACCGCGGTCACCAGCGACGTGCCCCACGTGCTGCTGGGCGACCCGATCCGCGTCCGCCAGATCCTCGTCAATCTGGTCAGCAACGCCTTCAAGTTCACCGCCAGCGGGCGCATCGACGTGATGGTGGCGGTGGGCGAGCGCGAAGGCGGGCAGATCCAGCTGCAGGTCAGCGTCACCGACACCGGCATCGGCATTGCCCCGGACAAGTGCCGCAACATCTTCACCCCGTTCGAGCAGGCCGACATGTCCACCACCCGCCGCTACGGCGGCACCGGCCTCGGCCTGTCCATCTGCCGCATGCTGTGCGACCTGATGGACGGCGAGATCGGCGTGGACTCCGAGGAAGGCGTCGGCTCGCGCTTCTGGTTCACCATCCGGCTCGAGGCGGGCGCCGACGAGACGGTCGCCGGCAGCACCAGCGCACCGCGGCCGATCCTGCGCCAGGGCACGCGCATTCTGGTGGCCGAGGACAACCCCATCAACTGCACCGTGATCGCCCGGATGCTCGAACACTTCGGCGCCCAGGACATCACCTTCGCCGCCAACGGCGAGGACGCCCTCACCCGCTGTGCCGAGCGCAGCTTCGACCTGATCTTCATGGATGCCCGCATGCCGCGAATGGACGGCCTCACCGCCACCCAGGCGCTGCGGGAAAAAGGCACCACCACCTACATCATCGGGGTGAGCGCCGACGCAATGACCGAGGAGAGGGACGCCGCCCTCGCTGCCGGCATGGACGACTACCTGCCCAAGCCGATCAGCCAGGTCGCCCTGGCCGCGGCCATCGAAGGCTGGCGCCAGCGGATGGTGGCGATGCGTCAGCTGGAGCAGCGCCGCGACGGCGACAAAATGTAAGCTTTCGCCCGCCCCGCGCCCGGTGGCGACGGGGAATAGCCGTCGCCAGGCCACAGATTCACTTACAAATCCCCGCCGGGGCGCCGCCCCGCGCCGGCTATTCTTGGCTCAGCCGGGTAACTCGCCCGGGACCCGAGGAGAAGCCAGATGCGCAACACCCGTCAGATGATCGCCGCCGCCGTGCTCGGCAGCCTGGCCTTCGGCATGGCGCTGCCCGCCAGCGCCCATGGCGACCGGGGCCGGGGTTGGGGCGAACGCCACCACCATCACCCGCGTCATTACCACGATTACCGGGGCAGCTACGCCTATGCGCCGGCGCCGGTCTATATGGCCCCGCCGCCGATGGTCATCGAACGGCCGGTCGTCTATCGGCCCGCGCCCGTCTATGCCTACCCGAGCGCGCCCGCCATCACCATCGGCCTGCCGCCGGTGGTCATTCCCCTGCGTTGATGCGCGCCCGGCGCCGCACCCGGCCAGCCGCCGGCACGTGCGTGGGCGGCGTGAAGGCCAGCAACTGCGCCGCCGCCTCGTCCTGCATGACCGGGCGGAAGCTCGCCGCCACACAGCAGATCTGCGCCTGGGTGAGCTCCTCGATGTAGGTGCGCATGATCGTCACCACGCCTTCGCTGCCGGCCTCCATCAGCAGCACGGTACGCTCCTCGACCTCCGCCAGATCGGCCGCGTAGAAGGTTTCGTCCACCCGCTGGATATGCTTGCGTGCGTGGCTTTCGAGCAGCCCGATGGACAGGCGGAAAGCCAGGAACTGCATGCGCTGGGCCAGATCGACCTGGGCCAGCCACACGCGCCCGAACAGCTCGGCGACAGGTAGCGAACAGGCGGCGGGGGAAATCGGCAAAGTGGGCATTGGCAGCATGATCGGGATCTCGTGGAGAGGTCGGGCGGACCGAATTCTTTTTGTAGCCTAGCGGCCGGGAGAGTCAAGCAACCAAGCCGCGCGCTCGCGCAGCCGGCGGGCCCAGTCGGCATTGAGCCCCGCCGCCTCGGACAGGCGGGTGAGCTCGGCTGCGTCGGGGCGATGGGCCGAGTGGGCTGTCCACAGGCGGGCGAGGGTCAGTCCGGGGGCCGGACGCTCGACCAGTTCGAGCACATCGCCGGCGCGGATCGCGCCTTCCTGCACCACCCGGAAATACCAGCCGGTACAGCCCAGGTCGGCGATCAGCCGCGACATGGGGTCGTGTTCGAGGCGGTGGCTGATCTTCCAGCAGGGCTGGCGCGGCTGGCTCACCTGCAGGCGGCAGGTGCCGGCGGCGTAGATGTCGCCGATGCACACCGTCGCCTCGGTAAGGCCAATCCCCGAGAGATTCTCGCCCAGCACGCCGGGCACGAGGCTCGCCGTGATGGCCGGCACCCGCGCCGCCAGCAGGGGGTAGTGCTCGGCCGGGTAGTAATGCACCGCCTTCTCGGGGCCGCCATGGACGCGGCGGTCGCCCTGCATGTCACCGGCGAGGCCATTCAGGCCGACCGCAACCGGGCCGCCCACCGGCGACTTGAACATGCCGGTCTGCTGCCCTTCGGGGGGCAGGGCGCGGAGGGTTCCGACATAAACTGCTCTTATCGGCGCATTCATCTCGCTGAAATATCTGGCCACAAAATCAAACGTCCCCCATTGTGCGCCCGATCGCCCGCCTGTCAAGCCGGCCAGAGCCAGGCCGCGCCCCTCACGCCGGACGAATCGCCGTGGGCAGCACGCACCAGCCGGGTCGACACCCCATCCGAAAACACGTGCGGCAGCCAGCGCCGGGGCACTTCGTCATAAAGTGCATCAATGTTCGAAAGCCCGCCGCCGAGCACGATCACGTCGGGGTCGAGCAGGTTGATGACCCCCGCCAGCGCCCGCGCAAGCCGGTCGGCGTAGCGTGCCAGGGTCGCCGCGCAGTCTGCCTCGCCTGCCGCCGCAGCGGCGACGATCTCGGCGGGCGACAGCGCCGCCCCCGCCATGCGCAGATGATCCGCCGCCAGACCGGGGCCGGAAAGGTAGGTTTCCACACAACCCGCGCGGCCGCAGTAACAGGCCGGCAGCGGCAGATCGGCGCCAGACGGCAGGGGCAGCGGGTTGTGGCCCCACTCGCCGGCGATGGCGTTGGGGCCCTCCAGCACCCGACCGCCCACCACGATGCCGCCGCCCACGCCGGTGCCGATGATGACCCCGAACACCACGTCCGCCCCCGCCGCCGCACCGTCCGCCGCCTCGGAGAGGGCAAAGCAGTTGGCGTCGTTGGCGAGGCGCACCGGCCGGCCCAGCAGGTTCTCCAGATCGCCCTGCAGGGGCTGGCCGATCAGGCAGGTGGAGTTGGCGTTCTTGACCAGCCCGGTGCGCCGCGACAGCGCCCCCGGCATGCCCACGCCCACGCTGCCGCGCTGGCCCAGCTCGTCCTCGACCGCCGCCACCAGCCCGGCCACCGCCGCGAGGGTCGCCGGATAGTCGCCCTGGGGCGTCGCCACCCGCCGCCGGGCGAGCACCTCACCGCCGTCGCCGAGGGCGATGATTTCGATCTTGGTGCCGCCGAGGTCGATGCCGATGCGCATGGTGCCGCTGTCCGGAAGAAAGGATGGGCGGATGATATAGCCCCGTGCGCTGGCGCGCGGGCTGGCATATTCTTGAGGGCGACGACAAACCACCTCCACCGCCCACCGCGCCATGCCCCACGAAGCCGACATCCCGGAAATCCGGCAGATCTTCCTGAGCGCCACCGCCCAGGACTGCCGGACATACCGGGAGGCCGTGCGGGATTTCATCCACGACAACATCGAGCAGGCCAAGGTCTTCCTCCAGGAGAACTGGGCCGAAGGCGGCCAGTTCGTAGAGGACGTGTGCAAGCGCAAGGTGGACGAGTGCGACGCCTACATGGGGCTCTTCGGTTACCGTTACGGTTGGATTCCGCCAAATCGGCAGTACTCAATCACCGAGCTGGAGTTCCGCTGGGCGGTGGACCGCTGGGGCCCGGGCGAGGCGCCGATCTTCGTGCTACGGCCAATCCCCGGCAGCGAGGCCGACCAGCACCTGCGAGATCAGGCCGACGTCATCCACGCCAAACAACCCGTAGCTGAGGCCGCTGCCGATCGTGCAGCTCAGCAGCAGTTTCTCGCGCGCGTGGATCAGTGGGCGGGCAGCGGGATCATTCTGGCACCCTACCGGAATCAGCTGCAGCTAGTGGGCAAGGCGCTTTCCTGCATCAAAGATTGGAACCAGGAGCTGCTCCGCCGCGCACCCCGGGAGCGCTTCCAGGCCCCCGGCGACATCAACCGGGACGAGCTGGGGCGGATCGGCCGCAAGACCCAAATCGACGCCCTCCAGGACGCCCTGAACGCCCTGCGCGACCGCCGCAGCGAGCGGGCCGCGGCCTTCCTCATCCACGGCCCTGCGAACCACGGCCAGCCGGAGTTCGTCGAATTCCTTCGCAATTGGGACGACGAATGGGACGACATGGATATCTGTTACGGCCAGCCAACTGAACCCGACAGCGCGGAATCCCTCATCTGCTGGGCCTGCAGCCAGTTGGGCGAGCCTCTGCTGGGCGAACCGACCATCGACGCCCTCGCCGGCCTGCTCGCCACCCGACTGGCGGGCCGTTCGGTGGTGCTGATCCTGCGCACAGTGGGGCGCGAGGCCAACCGCCTCGCCCTGTTCCAGCAGCGCTTCTGGCAGCCCCTGCACGACGCGCTGGCGAGCCGCTGCGCCGGCTGGAAAGGCCGCCTGTACTGCTTCATCGCCGACCACGCGCCGCTGGCCGAACCACCGCCCGCCGGCTTTCGCACCGACGACATCGCCGCGGACGACGTGGACTACCGCCAGATTCTCGCCCTGCCGCCCCTCGGCCAAATCGCCGCCCACGAGGTGTGCAACTGGCTGAAGGCTCTGCGCAAGCGCGCCGGGGTCCGCCTGGACGAAGACGAGTGCTACGCCATCGCGAACTACGCCACCACCACCGGCGGTAACCCACCCGACGTGTACTACTACCTGAACCTGCACGGCTTCTGGAGCCGCGCCCGCTGAGGACAATCACCGTGCCCGACACCCCCGCCTACGCCGACTTCACCGGCAAGCGCTCCGCCCACTACGTGGCCGCGCCCCACACCGCCACCATCGTCAACCTGGCCATCCGCCTGGGCCGGCCGCTGCTGGTCGAAGGCGAAGCCGGCTGCGGCAAGACCCGCCTCGCCAGCGCCATCGCCGAAGAGCTGGGCGTCGGGCTCACGGTGATGACCGTCAAGAGCACCAGCCAGGCCAAGGATCTGCTCTACCGCTTCGACGCCCTGCGCCGCCTCCAGGACGCCCAGGACCCGGCCAACACCGACGCCCGCCAGGTCTTCCCCTACATCGAACTGGAGCCCCTCGGCCACGCCATCCGCGAAGGCCAGCCCCAGGTCGTGCTCATCGACGAGGTGGACAAGGCCGACATCGATTTCCCCAACGATCTCCTCGACGTGCTCGACCGCTTCGAGTTCGACATCGAAGACCTGCCCCGTACCGAGGACGACGCCTGCCGCGCGGCCCGCGGCCACGGCCGCCACGTGGCCGGCCCGGAGGGCGGCGTGCGCCCCATCGTGCTCATCACCAGCAACCGCGAGAAGCAGCTCCCCGAGCCCTTCCTGCGCCGCTGCCTGTACGTGCAGCTGGATTTCCCCGCCAATGATCCGGTGATGCTCGCCGAGATCGTCCGCAAGAACCTCGACGCCCGGGCCGAGACCATCAGCGACGAACTCATCACCGGCGCCGTCGAGCGCCTGTGCCGCATCCGCGAGCGCGGTCGCGAGCTGGGCATGCAGAAGCTCCCCGCCACCTCCGAGCTTGTCGACTGGGTGCGCGTGCTCCACTGGCAGCAGCGCAAGGCCGAAGCCGTGTCGGTGGACGCCCTCGACGCGGTGGATCAGGCCGTGCTGTTCAAGATCCGCCAGGACATCGAACGCTACCGCGCCCGCACCGACGACGAGGCCGGGCGGTGACCCACACCCTGCCGCCCCTGCTACTGGGGCTGTTCCGTGAGCTCAAGGCCAACGGCGTGCCGGTGGGCGTGCGCGACTACCTGGACGGCATCGAGGCCCTGCGCCTGGGCTTCGGCCAGGATGGCCGCGCCGCCCTGCGCGACCTCGCCATCGCCCTGTGGGGCCGCAGCGACGAGGAGCGCCGCCTCATCGCCCGCTGGTTCGACCTGCTGCCCGCACCCGACGACGCCCTCGCCGCCGCCATCGACGACCAGCTCGACCGCCTCGACACCCCCGCCCCCGAACCCACCGGAACGCCC
>NZ_BSPX01000063.1:0-29681 GCF_030161255.1 Zoogloea oryzae | reverse complement strand
GGACGGCGACGGTCATGCCGCGTGGCGCCCGAAGAGCCAGCGGCGGCGGCCGGAGACGTCGGCGTCCGGCCGGGCCGCAACCGGCTCGACCGGCGCCTGCAGCAGCGCGATGAGGGCCGCCGAGGCGGTGTCGCAGGCGGTCTCCATCGCGTCGAACTCCAGCGCCGGCGAGAACAGCGAGCACACCTGATAGGGCCCGAAGCCCACGTCGGTGCCGTAGACGAAGTCGTAGTCGCCGCTGGGAAAGTGCCAGCGGGTCGTGGCGAGGGATTCGGCCGCCTGCCAGGGCGCGCTGCCGGGCAGGATCAGCAGGTTGATCGCCCAGGGCATCACCAGCGCGGCCACGCGCACGCCGTCCCACTCCACCAGTCGGGCGACGCGCACCGACAGGCGCGGGTTGCACAGGGGCACGTCGGCCATCGGGCCGGCGGCCACGGCGCGGTAGTGGGCTTCGATGCGGGCCGCGAGCTGGGCGGCGGTGGGCTGGGCGGGCACGGGTCAGTCCTTCAGCACCATGAACTTGTGGCGCGGGGCGTCGCAGTTGGGGCAGCGCCAGTGCTCGGGCAGCTGCGCGAAGGGCGTGCCGGCCGGAATGCCCCAGTGGGCGTCACCCGTGGCCGGGTCGTACACCTGCCAGCAGATGCCGCACTCGAGCCGGTCGTCGTCGGCGAGCTTTTCGCCATCGCCCAGGAAGGAACCTTCGAACATCGTCAGCTTTCCCGCAGCATGGCGATGTATTCGCCGAGGCGCTCGATGGTGTCGGCGTAGTCCTCGTCGGCGGCCAGCACCACGTCGGGCATGTCCACCACCTCGATGGTGTTGAGGATCAGGGTGTCCATGCTGTTGAAGTACTGCACCCACCACACGTTGGCGAGCCGGGTGCTGGTGACGCGGCAGTTGCCGTAGCCGCGGGAGAGCATCGACACGTCCCGGTGGCCGAGGGCGCCGTAGAGGTAGTCCAGATCGGCCTCGCTGACCGGCAGCAGGGTGAGGTTGATGACGTGGGCGGCCTGGCCGGCCACGTGGCGGGCAGACTGCTGCTGGACTTCGGCGAGCAGCGCCTCGCCGTTCATCATCCCGGCGGTGAGCGGCGGCGGCGTGAGGGCCGGCAGGGTGGTGGCGCGCATGGCGGCGTAGAGCTCGGCCGGCACCGGGCTGGCTTCGAGCCTATCGGCGACGATGCGGCCGTCGGCGCCCTCCTCCAGCACCCGCCACAGGGCGGCGAAGGCGGTCTCCTGCACGCGGATGCGGGTGGGCGCCAGGGTGAAGGCGGACACTTCACCAAAACCGAGGGATTCGGTGAGCAGGTCGCGCACGCCACGGGGCTCGGCCGCCAGATCGACAGCCGCCGGCTGGGCAGCGCCCAGGGGCCGGGCGCGCATGTCGGCGAGCAGTTGGTCGAGGATGTCGGCGGCGCGGGCGAGATCGGCGTCGCTCATCGTCTCGGGCAGGCGCGGGGCGCGGAAGGTGTTCATGCCGCTGGGCATGGCCAGGTATTCGGGGGATTCGTCGGTCTGGGAGCCGGGGCCGACGGGCACCACGGGGATCGGGAAGGGTTTCATGCGCAGCTCCGGGTGGCCTGGGTGGCGATGGAAATGGGCGGACGGCTGGGCGCCAGGGCGCTGATCCGCGCGAGCTCGGTGACGAAGGGGCTCCAGTCGAGGATGCCGGAGATCACGCCCAGATAGGCGCCATCCCGCAGCACGACCACCGCCGGGTAGCGATTGACGCCGAAGCGGCGGGCCAGCGCCGGGCTCAGGTCGGCGCCGGCGGCGAGGCCGCTGGCCGTCACGCCGATGGCGCGCAGGGCTTCGGGCAGCACCACGGCCACGTCGAGGGATTCGGGGCTGCGCTGGGGGTCGTCGGTGAGGAGCAGCACGGCGAGGCCGTCGGCGTCGAGGGCCGCATCCAGCGCGGCTTCGTCGGCGAGGCGGAGAAAGCCGTTGCGCTCGGCGAGGCGCTTGAGGGCGGCGTCGAGCTTGTCGAGGGACGACGGGGGCGGGGCGAACTGGGCGCTCATTGGGGCTCCGTGAGGTGGGCGGGGAGGGTCGGCGTGCGCTCGACCAGATCGGCGAACAGGGCGTCGATGCCGGCCTGGTCGCCACGCATCGCGGCGCCGAGGGCGGCCAGCGCGTTGTTGATGGCGTGGGCGCGCTCCGCGTCGATGACTTCGCGAGCGGCGCCGAGAAAGGTGAGCAGCCAGGTGCCCGGCGGCTGTTCGCCGACCAGCACCAGGTCGATCGTCTGCTCGCCGTCCGGCCCCTGGCAGCGGGCCGTCCAGCCGGACGCTTCGATGACCTGCACGGGAATGCCGAGGCACACGGCTCAGTCCTCCCGGATGAAACGGGCGTCGCCGAGGCGCCAGGCGTCGCGCTCGCTGGGCCGGCCGGCTTCGTAGGCGTCCATGGTCAGGCTGACGGCATTGAGGCGCGGGCCGATATCCGTGCGCGGCACGGGCGCGGCGCCCCAGCGGGTGAGCCATTCGCAGGCCACGTCGAGGGCCGGGCCGATCTGGGCCTTCACTTCATCGCGCAGGCTGCCGCCAAAATCTTCCAGCTCGACCGGCTGACAGCCGATCAGCACCAGCTCGTCGGGCAGGCGACCGAGGAGCTCGGCGGAGGCCAGCACTTCCTGGAAGCCGGTCTGGTGCAGGCTCATCTTCTTGGCGCCCATAAAGCGGGGCACCTCGTCGCCCAGCACGATGCGCAGGGTGCCCGGCGCATCGCCGTAATCCACCGCGTCGAACACCAGCAGGCGGCACGCCTCCTCCACGTAAGGCAGCAGGTAGAGGCCCTGGGTGCCACCGTCCATCACGGTGACCTGCGGCGGCAGCGCGAAGCGCTCGGCCAGGGCTTCGGCGCAGCGCACGCCAAAGCCTTCGTCGGCCCACAGGAGGTTGCCGATACCCAGAACGAGAATGGAAGGATGGCCGGTCATGGCGTTTCCGAAAACGGGAAGGTGGTCACTTCAATCAAGTTCCGTGCCGGCTGGTTTCCCTGCGCCCGGGAGCACGAAGCCGCTTATGGGACAAGGCCTTAGCGCAGACGGGCATACAGCCGGAGAAGAGGAACGAAAAGCAAGTTTCCAGCACAACCGAAATATGCAAACTCACCTCTCACCCGATGCGCAATCCGGCACCCACGACATTGCCATTGATGCGACATTTCAGGCCCTGAGTGCCGCGAGTGTTAAATCCCATGAATTTTGAGTGGATTTCTGCAGGGTCTCGATAAATATGACTTTTGTCGCGTCGCCGCATGAGTTCACAATCCGCTCTCGCCTGCGCTGATTTATCGTTCCTGCCCATGAAAAACCTTCTCCCGGCCATTTCGGCCCTCGCGCTGCTCGCCGCACCGGTTCCGGCCCTGGCCGTCTCCGTGGGCGAACCCATCCAACCCAAGGCCGAAGCCGCGTCTCCCGGCACCCCGGCCGCCGCCGTCGTCGCTACGAGCCTGCCGGCGCCGCCGAAGGTGACCCGATGGGAAGACACCGGCATGAAGCCGGTCGAGGCACGGGAGTGGCAGAACTACGGCTTCAACCCCCAGGAAGGCATGAACTGGCACTCCGCCGGCTTCGAGCCGGTCGTCGCCCGCACCTGGTCGGACAAGGGCTTCGACGCCGATGAAGCCCGCCAGTGGCGCGATTCGGCCCGCCAGAGCCGCTCGATGATGTCCGAGATGGACCACTCCGACCCGGCCGCCTGGAAGCGCGAGGGCTTCTCGCCGGCCGACCGGCTGGCCTGGTGGGAGGCCGGCTTCGTCTTTGACGACGCGGTGCTGCTGGCCCGCGCTGGCATGAGCCCCGTGCAGGCAGCCTGGCATGGCCACGAGAAGCTGAAGGAGATCCGCAGCGGCGCGGCCGGGCAATCCCCGTCGGGCAGTGCCGCCATGACCGCCCCCGCCGGCGCAGCGCCCGGTGTGGCCCCGGGCGCCGCACCTGCCGCGCCCCAGCCCCTCGACCCCGCCGCCATCTGGCACGTCGTCGGCCCCTTCCTGAAGGTGGGCCTGGTGGGCCTGGTGGCCTTCATCTCGGGCGGCTTCGCGTTCTTCCTGTATCGCCGCGCCCAGGCCAACAGCAAGCTCGCCACGATCAAGTCCGACGCGCCGGACAGCGAGATGCCGCCCGAATCCCTGCCGCCCGCCAAGCTGGGCAAGAAGGTGCTCGAGAAGCGCAAGCCGGCCCGGGCGGTCAAGCTGTTCAAGTCGGCGGCCCCCCACTGCATCCACTGCAAGAGCAGCAACGTGCGCCGCTCCAAGATGCATCCGCACAAGTTTGCCGGCATCAACTTCACCGAGTACTTCCGCTGCAAGAACTGCGGCCGGCACTTCGCCATCGTCAGCTACACCTCGATCCTGGCCACCGGCGGCGCCATCGTCGCTGCGCTGATCCTGGTCACCGCGTCCTTCATCTACGTGTTCTCGATCGCCTGACGCGGCGTAGTCGTTCAAGAAAAATGGCCCGGTCGAAACCGGGCCATTTTTGTTTGCAGCACCTGCAGGCGGCTGGATCAGTCCTTGAACATCCGCCAGCCGGAGATCATCGTCGAGATGAGGCTCTGGCGGCTCATGATGTCTTCGCGGATCGCCGCATACACGTGGATCACCACAAAGCTCATCATGATCCACATGCCTAGCCGGTGCAGGCTGTGGGTCTGCATCGAGCCCCCCAGCAGCGGCAGCACCCAGCCGAACAGGCGGTCGGCCCACGAGCCCAGCCCCAGGCCTTCGCTGTACAGCGCGAAGCCGGTGAAGAGCATCCCGAAGGCCAGCACGGTGAAGAAGAAGAACATCATCAGCTGGGCCATCGGGTTGTGGCCGACGTATTTCTTCGGGTGTTTCTCGAGGAACAGGTACCACCGCAGCTCGAAGAACACCTCGTTCCACCACTGCCCGTTGGTGATCGGCAGCTTGAAGATCTGCCGGGCGTGGTGGTTGCCGACGAAGGCCCAATACACCCGCCCCACCAGCCCCACCGCGAAGATGTAGGCCGCGGCAAAGTGGGCGAAGCGGATGTAGCCCATCAGGAAGTTGTCCGACGCCTCGCCGGGCATCGTCGGCAGCGGCTTGCCGATGAAGTAGCCGCTCACCGCCAGCACGACGATCGCCAGGGCGTTGATCCAGTGCCACAGGCGCACCGGCGCCTCGTACACGTAGATCGAACGAACCTGCCGGCCGTGCCGTTCGGCCTCCAGCATGTCTTGTTGTGAAAGCATGACGGCCTCCCGTTCAGCGGACCTTGATCGACGCCATTTCCTGCCCGTCCGGCGACAGCACATGGGTCGAACAAGCCATGCACGGGTCGAAGGAATGCAGGGTGCGCAGGATTTCCAGCGGCTCGTCGGCCTTGGCCACCGGGGTGTCCATCAGCGAGGCCTCGAAGGCGCCGATCTGGCCCTTGGCGTCCCGCGGACCGCCGTTCCAGGTGGTGGGCACCACCGCCTGGTAGTTGTCGATGCGGGTGTCCTTGATGCGGATCCAGTGGCCCAGCGCACCGCGTGGCGCCTCGGTGAAGCCCACACCCTTGGCGTCCTTCGGCCAGGTGGAGGGGTCCCACTTTTCGATGTTGGCGGTGGAGAGATCGCCGGCCTTGAGGTTGGCCATCAGCTTGTCGAAGAAGTAGCGCGACTTGTGCGCCGCCCACGAAGCCTCCAGGCCCCGCGCCGCGGTGCGACCGAGGGTCGAGAAGATCGCCTTGAGGGGCAGGCCGAGATCCTTCAGCAGCTTGTCCACCGGCTCCTTGAACTCGGGGTTGTTCTGGGCGTAGCCGATGACGTAGCGCGACAGGGGGCCGACCTCCATCGCGTGGCCACGCCAGCGCGGGGCCTTGATCCATGAATACTTGCCGGCTTCGTCCAGGTTCTCGATCTTGGTCTTGGTGCCCTTGGTGCCCTTGCCCAGCTCGAAGTTGGGTTCGGTGACACCGTCCCAGGGGTGCAGGCCCTTGGTTTCGTCGGCGTACTTGTACCAGCTGTGGGCCACGTGTTCCTGTACCTGCTCGGGGTCGCGCAGGTCCACCTCGTGCACCTTGGTGAGGTCGCCGTTGATGATGGCGCCGCGGGGCAGCAGCAGGTTCTTGGCGGAGTAGTCGTTGGCCACGTCCGGGATGTCGCCGTACGACAGCACGCACTGGCTCGACAGGCCGCCGCCGTAGGTCCAGTCCTTGTAGAAGCTGGCGATGGCGACGAGATCCGGCACGTACACCATGTCGATGAACTCGATGCAGCGGTCGATGATCGAGGAGATCAGGTTGAGCCGCTCCATGTTGATCGCGCCGACCGCGCCCGCACCTTCCATGTTGATTGCGCAGGGCACGCCGCCCACCAGCCAGTTCGGGTGCGGGTTCTTGCCGCCGAAGATGGTGTGGATCTTGACGATCTCCTTCTGGAAATCCAGCGCTTCCAGGTAGTGGGTGACCGCCATCAGGTTGGCTTCCGGCGGCAGCCGGTAGGCCGGGTTGCCCCAGTAGCCGTTCATGAAGGGGCCGAGCTGGCCGGATTCGACGAACTTCTTGAGGCGGTTCTGCACGTCGCGGAAGTAGCCCGGCGACGACAGCGGCCAGGCCGAGATGCTCTGGGCGAGTTCGGAGGTCTTCTTGGGATCGGCCTTCAGGGCCGACACCACGTCCACCCAGTCCAGCGCGTGCAGGTGGTAGAAGTGCACCAGGTGATCGTGAATCTGGAGCGCCAGCTGCATCAGGTTGCGGATGATGTTGGCGTTCTCGGGGATCTTGATGTTCAGCGCGTCTTCCACCGCCCGCACCGAGGTGAGCGCGTGGGTGCCGGTGCACACGCCGCAGATCCGCTCGGTGAAGGCCCACGCATCGCGCGGGTCGCGGCCCTTCAGGATCACCTCCAGCCCGCGCCACATGGTGCCGGTCGATACCGCGTTGCGGATCACATTATGTTCGTCGATGTTCACCTCGACGCGCAGATGGCCCTCGATCCGGCACACCGGATCGACCACCACGCGCTTGCCCGAGTTGTCGAGCTTGAAGCCCTGGGTTTCCAGCACCGTCATCATTTGTCTCCCGAATTCTTGTCGTCATGCTGCGAGCGGGCCCGCGCCAGCGCCGTCACCGCCGCGTGGGCAGCCACTGCCGCGCCCACCGCGCCGGCAGCCGTCGCGCCGATCTTGTCGGCATTGGCCTCGACGCCGAACTGATGGATGTCGGTCACCCGGTCGTAGAAGCTGCCCTTGTCCCAGAAGCCGTCTTCCGAGCAGCCGATGCAGCCGTGGCCGGATTGCACCGGCCAGCTCACGCCGCCGTTCCAGCGCATCGACGAGCAGGCGTTGTAGGTGGTCGGGCCCTTGCAGCCCATCTTGTAGAGGCAGTAGCCCTTGCGCGCGGCCTCGTCGTCCCAGTTCTCGACGAACTGGCCGGCGTCGAAGTGCGGGCGGCGGTAGCACTTGTCGTGGATGCGCTGGCCGTAGAACATCTTCGGCCGGCCCTGGCGGTCGAGCTCGGGGATGCGGTCGAAGGTCAGCATGTAGGTGACCACGCCGGTCATCACCTCGGCGATCGGCGGGCAGCCGGGCACGCGGACGATCGGCTTGTTGGTGATGACCTGATGCACCGGGGTCGCCCGGGTCGGGTTCGGCTTGGCGGCCTGCACGCAGCCGTAGGACGCGCAGGCGCCCCAGCTGATGATCGCCTTGGCGTCGGCGCAGGTTTCCTTCAGCACCTCCACGAACGGCCGACCGCCGTGGATGCAGAACATGCCGTCCTCGTTGAGCGGCGGGTTGCCCTCCACCGCCACGATGTAATTGCCCTTGTACTTCTTCTTCACCTCTTCGATGATCGCCTCGGCCTGGTGGCCGGCGGCGGCCATCAGGGTGTCGTCGTAGTCGAGGGACAGCATCGACAGCACCACGTCCTTGGTGAGCGGGTGCGCCGAGCGGATGAAGGATTCGGAGCAGCAGGTGCACTCCAGCCCGTGCAGCCAGATCACCGGCGTGCGCGGCTTGGTCTCCAGCGCGTGGGCGATCTTCGGCACGAAGGCGCTACCCAGCCCCAGCGACGTGGCCGTCAGGCTGCAGAACTTCATGAAACTGCGTCGGGTAATCCCCTGCCGGCGCAGCACCTCGTAAAATGTTTCGGTCATGGACGTCAGCCCTCCCCTCCTGGAACATCACGCCCGGATATCTTCTGATCCGCTGCGACACTGCCGGGCCGACAATGCCGCATCGCCATCAGGGGAATTAACAAGTTCCGTGCCCAGTCCGGGCCGCCGTAAAAACAGCTTTTGGTGCAAGCACTTAACGCCAGGCCGGCGCCATGAAGGGCGTCCGCCCGCATCGACCGACAAGCCGCTGACCAGCCAATCGGAAACCCACTAACCAGCCCCACCCACGCAGATGACCACCCTGACCATCCAGCCCGTCGACTTCGACGACCCCGCGCAGACAGCCGATTTCCTGTTTCTTCTCGACCACTACATGCGCGGCCCCACCGGCAACGGCCGGCCAATGGACGACGCACTGCGCGCCCGCCTGCCGGACGAAATCCGGCGTCGGCCGACGGTGCTGTGCCATCTGGGGTATCTGGAGGAAGCCGGCGCCGCACGGCAGCTGGTGGGGCTGATCAACTGCGTGGAGGGGTTTTCGACGTTTGCGGGCCGGCCGCTGCTCAACATCCACGACATCGTGGTGCATGCGGACTATCGCCGACGCGGCTTTGCCGGCCAGTTGCTGGCCCACGCCGAGGCCGTGGCGCGGGCGCGCGGGTGCTGCAAGCTGACGCTGGAAGTGCTGACGGGAAACCGCGGCGCGTACGATGCCTACGTGGGCTTCGGCTTCCGGGCCTACGAACTCGATCCGGCGATGGGCGCCGCGACCTTCATGGAGAAGAAGTTCGACTGAGGTGCTTTGGCCGGGCCGCGATCAGAACGCGACCCACTCCTCGAGCAGGCGGTACTCGCTGCCGCGCAGCCCCTGCTTGAAGCGACCGTAGCCGTCGGACGACGAATAGCCGCCCAGGTCGAAGCGCTCGCAGCCCCGGGCCTGCATGGCCAGGGCCGCGTTCCACATCAGAAAGTTGCCGGCCTTCTTCTGGCGCGCTTCGGGGCCGAACCAGCCGACGAAATACTCGGCACTCCGGGCAAAGCGGAACACGATCATCCCGGCCAGGGGCTGGCCGTCGTGGAGCGCCCGGCACACGAAGACATCCTCCGGCGCCCGCTCCCGCAGCGCCCGCAGGAAGTCCGGCGACGTGCCGGCAAAGCCCTTGTCGCGCATGTTTTCCTGGTGACGGTCGAGCATCCAGTCGAAGGCGCAGGGCTTGTCGGAGATTTCGAACGCCAGCCCGCCCCGCTCGGCACCGTTGAGCTGGGTGCGCCAGGTGGGCGCCAGCCGCTTGCGCAGCGTAGCGGCATCCTCGGTCAGATCCAGCACCGCCGAACACCAGCCCACCGTACCGCGGGCGATGAAGCCGGCCTCCCGCAGCCACTGGCGATGCGCGTCCGATTCGCCGAGCCCCGGCGCCAGCACCAGCAGGCCACGCCGGCCGAAGCGCCAGCGCTTGCGCAGCGCCCCGTACACGGCGCGCACCTCCGCCTCCTGGGGCCGGAGCGCGAGAAACTGCGGCCCGCGA
The DNA here is from genome assembly GCF_030161255.1 of Zoogloea oryzae. NCBI lineage: Bacteria > Pseudomonadati > Pseudomonadota > Betaproteobacteria > Rhodocyclales > Zoogloeaceae > Zoogloea > Zoogloea oryzae. The sequence continues at coordinate 20,093 of NZ_BSPX01000063.1, read as the reverse complement.
TTGATCCGCGCCGCCACCGGCAGCCCCAGCAGACGCTTCACCAGCACCTGGCAGATCGCCACCGGCTGGCTGCCCTGCTCGAAGACCAGCCGCTCCACCCGCCAGCCGCCCGCCGCCTTGGCTTCGCCGTAGCCCCAGGCCTGGACGATCGCCGGCGCGGGCAGGCGTGCAAACAGCCGCTCCCATTCGTCGCGCCCCGTGACCGCGCGGATCTGGCAGTCGTTCACGGACGCAAGCGGCAGCGACGCCAAGGAAAAATCGCAAGAACCATGCTTCATGGAGGGATGGATTCGGGAAGTGGGCGGAGTCTACCCGTACATTTCCCTGGCACCCACGAAGCGTTTCACAACTGGACACAATCCTTCGGAAATCCGGCCTGCATCAGGACGAAATCCACACCGCAAAAGCAGAAAGCCCGGCGCGGGGCCGGGCTTTCCTTGCAGCGATAACAGCGAGGATCAGCGCTGGATCTGGGTGACGTCGCGAACCGCACCCGTGTCGGCGCTGGTGGTGAGCGCGGCGTAAGCCTGCAGCGCAGCCGACACCGCGCGCTCGCGGCTCACCGGCTTCCAGCCGCGGGCGTCCTGGGCTGCCCGGCGGGCGGCGAGCACGTCGTCGGTCACCGCCAGATTGATGCGACGGTTCGGGATGTCGATCTCGATCGTGTCGCCTTCTTCCACCAGACCGATGGCACCGCCACAGGCGGCTTCGGGCGAGGCGTGACCGATGGACAGGCCGGAGGTGCCACCCGAGAAGCGCCCGTCGGTGAGCAGCGCGCAGCTCTTGCCCAGGCCCTTCGACTTGAGATAGCTGGTCGGGTAGAGCATCTCCTGCATGCCCGGGCCGCCCTTCGGGCCTTCGTAGCGGATCACCACCACGTCACCGGCGACGATCTGGTCGGCAAGAATGCCGGCCACGGCGTCTTCCTGGCTCTCGAACACGCGGGCGCGGCCGGTGAAGGTCCAGATGGACTCATCCACGCCGGCGGTCTTCACGATGCAGCCCTTCTCGGCGATGTTGCCGTACAGCACGGCGAGCCCGCCGTCCTGGCTGAAGGCGTGGGCCTTGTCGCGGATCACGCCGTGGCTGCGGTCGAGGTCGAGCTCGTTCCAGCGGCGATCCTGGCTGAACGCCACCTGCGTGGGCACGCCGCCCGGCGCCGCCTTGAAGAAGTTGAACACGCCGGCGTCGTGGGCCTTCATCACATCCCAGGTGGACAGCGCTTCGGCCATGGTCTTGCTGTGGACGGTGGGCAAATCGGTGTGGAGCAGGCCGGCGCGGGCCAGCTCGCCCAGGATGCCCATGATGCCGCCAGCGCGATGCACGTCTTCGATGTGCACGTCGGCCACCGCCGGCGCCACCTTGCACAGGCACGGCACCTTGCGGGAGATGCGGTCGATGTCCTTCATCGTGAAATCGACACCGGCTTCCTTGGCCGCGGCCAGCAGGTGCAGCACGGTGTTGGTGGAACCACCCATGGCCACGTCGAGGCTGATGGCGTTCTCGAAGGCCTTGAAGGAGGCGATGGAACGCGGCAGCACCGAGGCGTCGTCCTGCTCGTAGTAACGGCGGGCGAGGTCGACGATGCGGCGGCCGGCTTCCTTGAACAGGCGCTCGCGGTCGGCGTGGGTGGCGACCACCGTGCCGTTGCCGGGCAGCGACAGCCCCAGGGCTTCGGTCAGACAGTTCATGGAGTTGGCGGTGAACATGCCGGAGCAGGAGCCACAGGTCGGACAGGCGGAACGCTCGACGGCGTCCACTTCCTCGTCGGAGCAGCTGCTGTCGGCGGCCTTGACCATCGCGTCGACCAGATCGAGCGAGATCACCTTGGCTTCCCACTTCACCTTGCCGGCTTCCATCGGGCCGCCGGAGACGAAGATCGCGGGGATGTTGAGGCGCAGCGCGGCCATCAGCATGCCCGGGGTGATCTTGTCGCAGTTGGAGATGCACACCAGCGCGTCGGCGGTGTGGGCGTTGGCCATGTACTCGACGCTGTCGGCGATCAGGTCGCGGGACGGCAGCGAGTACAGCATGCCGCCGTGGCCCATGGCGATGCCGTCATCGATGGCGATGGTGTTGAATTCCTTGGCGACGCCGCCGGCGGCCTCGATCTCGCGCGCGACAAGCTGGCCCAGATCCTTCAGGTGCACGTGGCCCGGCACGAACTGGGTGAAGCTGTTGACCACGGCGATGATCGGCTTTTCGAAATCGCCGTCCTTCATGCCGGTGGCGCGCCACAGGGCGCGGGCGCCGGCCATGTTGCGACCGGCGGTGGAGGTGCGGGAACGATACTGGGGCATCTCGGGAAACTCCGTCTTCAACTAATGGGGTGCTGCCAATCTTCCATTCTAGCGCGTTGAGCCGGTTCCGCCGCCCTGCTTTGTATCAATAACGTGCAGCCTCTCCGCCCACCGCCGGCAGGCCGCCGCTGCGGGACATCATCAGGATCACCCACAGCAGGATCAGCGACGCCGGATAGGCGAAATAGCGTTCGGTATAGATCGGCAACAGCAGCAGGTGCGCCACCACGAAAGCCGCCGGCACCAGCAGGAGCAGGTAGAGCGCAGCCCGATCGGCGTCGCGCCCACCGGCGCGCTTCAGCAATCCGAACAGCGCCTTGCGGTGGATGATCGCCAGGCAGGCCGCCACGAAATAGATCACCACATGCGGGCTGCGGGCGACGGTCTTGAGCATCCGCCCGTAGGCCGCGAGGTAGTCGGCGGGATTGGTGGAGACGACCAGCTTTGCCGGGTAGGGATCGAGGCCGATCAGCGTGAAGTGGAACACCGTGAGATAGCTGTAGCCCGCGTTGAGCTTGTTGTTGAGCACATAGGCCGCCACCGCCGCAACGACCCCGCCCACCGCGACGAGGCGACGCCCCTGCAGGAACATCACGCCCATCAGCAGCGCCGAGAACAGCACGAAATCCGTGCGTACCAGCGGCAGCGCCACTGCAAACAGGCAGGCCCACGGACTGCGTCGCAGCGCCAGCAGGGTCGCCGCCAGGGTGAAGGCGCAGGCCATCGCATCGGGCGTCGACAACTGGGCGAGCTCACCATAGTTGGCGAGGAAGACCACGCCCGGGATCACCCACAGCGACACCCCGACCGACGCGGCGATCAGCCCCAGCAGCAGCACCGACACGGCCTGGAAGAAGGCCGCGATGAGATAGGACGAGCGGGCGTAATCCACGCCAGCCTTGTGGGCGAGCTCCATCAGCCAGACGTAGCCCTGGCGGATCGTATAGAAGGGCAGTTGCTGCTCCAGCGACACCGGATCGCTGCGCACCGTGCCGCCGTAGGGGCCGTTGAGCAGCGCCGACAGGCGGGCGGGGCCGATCTCGGCGCTCACGTCCGCGTAGGTACGCTGCGCCAGCGCCTCGCCCCGCAGCCCCTGCTTGTAGTGGGCGGTCGCCACGTAGCCGACGATGTCGAAGTTATAGGCCGGCCGCAGGGCTCCGACGAGAAAGATGGCAATCGCCGTCGCCAGCACGACCAGGTAGCGCAGGAGCATGGGTTCCCTTGAATCAGGTTCTGACGACCATCGCCGGGTAAAGCCGGAGGCAGTGCATCCAAGCTTTCAATTGTGGCGAATTGTCACGTCCGCGCAAGCATGTCGGCCACCCGGGGCGTGATGTTTTCCCGCTCACCCGGCATTTGTCATTCGCCCATGACAAGAAGGCCGGATCGATCCGGCCTTCTTGCGGGGCTGAGGCAGCGCCGACGGATCAGACCCGGAAGCGGGACACCGTCTGCTGGAGCTGGCTGGCCAGGGTTTCCATGTCGCGGGCGGCGCGGGCCGTGGATTCGACGGCGGAGTCATTCTCGCGGGCCGTGGCGGTGATGGCGTCGATGCTCTCGACGACAGCCTCGCTGGCCCGGCGCTGGTTCTCGGTGGCAACCGCGATCTCGTCGAGCCCACGCCCGACGGCAACCACGGATTCGTTGGCCGACTCGATGGCGGCAGACACGGTGCCGACGGCCTCCCGGCTTGAGGCCAGGTGATCGAGCCCGGCATGGATGGCGTCGCGTACCGCCACCGACTGACGGGATATCTGCGACGTGACCGCATCGATCTCACCCGCCGAGCGGGCTGACTTTTCGGCCAGCTTGCGCACCTCGTCGGCCACCACGGCAAACCCGCGGCCCTGTTCGCCGGCCCGGGCAGCCTCGATGGCGGCATTGAGCGCGAGCAGATTGGTCTGGTCGGCGATCTCCCGCACCTCGCGGGTCATGGTGGTGATGACCGTGGTGGACTGGACGAACTGCTCCACCGAATCCGCCATCTGGCGAACGGCGTCTTCGGCGTGATTCACCTCGGCGACGAGGGACTCCAGTGTCTTGCTGCCCTCCCCGGCCCGACGCAGGCTCTCCTGGGAGCGCTGATGAACCTGCTCGGCGCTGGCGGTGACATCCAGGATATTGCCGGTCATCCGCGACACGGCCTCACTCGCCTGATCCGACTGATCATGCTGCCGGCGCGACCCGTCGATCACGCGGGCCGCACCAGCAGCCAGCTCGTGGGACGATCCGATCACCCGCCCTGCCGCCTCACTGACCTGTCGAACCAGCTGGGCGATGGTCCCCAGCATCTCGTTGAAGGTAGAAGCCGTCTGGCCGATTTCGTCGCTCCCGGACACCTTGAGACGGCGGGTGAGGTCACCCTCGCCCTTGGCGATCTCGGCGAGACTGCGGTTCATCTCGTTAAGGGGGGTGACCACGAAACGATGCACGAAGAAGCCCACAAAGGCGATCAGCGGCAGGGAGATCAAAGCCGCCGCAACGATGCGTTGCCACATGAAACGCTCGACCGCCGCATTCACCTTGTCGAGGGAGACCTTCATGCTGACAAGGCCGAGCACCGTCCCCGCCGGCACCTGATGGCAGGCGATGCAGTTCTTGCCGAGGTAGTTCTCGGACGCGAGGGCCGGTTTGACCACCCGCAGGTATTCGCCAGCCTGGGCATCGCGCTCGACCTGCACGAACGGCTGGCGGGTCGTCATGGCGGCCTGTTCGTCGGCGTCCAGCGCCGGCTGGCTGCGGGAGCCCGCACCGAACTGGCGGGAAACCGCTTCGCCGCGGATCACCTGCAATTCGCGGATCACGCTCAGCTGCTTGATCTGGTCGAGAAAGACCTCCCGCTGGCCGACCGTGCCGGTGATCATCATCCCGGTGAGCCCGGCCATCGTCATCTCGTGGATCGAGTTGGCGAAATCCTGAGCCTGATCGATGGCGGTTTCGCGATTGACCCGGGTCTCCCAGGCGATCATGCCACCCCAGGCGATGACCAGCATGAGCCAGATGGCTCCGGTCAGTCGCAACCAGATTGGCGTATCCGACAGCTTGCGCATTTGCAGATCCCTTCCCTCGAACGGACACAGCGGGTGTCCATCCCCTTGATGGGCGGGTCTACGGCGGCCGGGTGACAAGCTTTAAGCCGATACGCGATTTTTCGCGCTGGCTACGCCTGACGTGTCGGTTTGGGTGCGGCGGGACGGGTGTTGAGACGCTGCGTGGCGGCGTTCCAGTCGGCCTTGGCCATCAGCGGCCAGGCGACGAGTGCGCGATCGAGGGATTCGTCGATGAGTTCGGACTCCTCGCGCCGGGGCGGCTTGAGGACGAAGTTGACCACTTCGTTACGGTCGCCCGGATGGCCGATGCCAACCCGCAGGCGCCAGAAATCCTGGGTGCCCAGATGGGCGGTGATGTCCTTGAGGCCGTTGTGGCCGCCGAGGCCGCCGCCAAACTTGAGGCGCAGCTGGCCCGGAGGAATGTCGAGCTCGTCGTGGACGACGAGGATCTCGGCCGGATTGATCCGGTAAAAGCGGGCAAGCGCCGCGACCGACTGACCGGAACGGTTCATGAAGGTCTGGGGCATCAGCAGCCACACGCCGTCGTTGCGGGCGTTGGCGGCGAGGCCGTGGAAGCGCGCTTCCTTGCTGAATGAGACGCCCAGCTCGCGGGCCAGGCGCTCACAAAACCAAAACCCGGCGTTATGCCGGGTTTCAGCGTACTCCGCACCGGGGTTGCCAAGGCCGACGATGAGCTTTGGTGCAAGCTGGCTCATGGCGTCAGTGGCCCTGCAACCCCGAGGGACGATCAGGCAGCCGGGGTTTCCTCGGCGGCATCGTCGCCACCGCGGATCGCCAGGATGGTGGCCACGACCGGGTCTTCACCGTGGGTCAGGGCCTTCACGCCTTCCGGCAGCGTCAGACCGGACACGTGGATGGAGGCGCCGCTCTTCAGGTCCTTCAGGTCCACTTCGATGAATTCCGGCAGAGCGCCCGGCAGGCACTCGACGGTCAGTTCGGTGTACGGGTGGGAGACCATGCCGCCTTCGAGCTTGACGCCCGGAGCGATGTCAGCGTTGATGAAGTGCAGCGGCACCTTCACGTGGATCTTGTGGGTGGCGTCGACGCGCTGGAAGTCCAGGTGCAGCACTTGCTGCTTGTACGGGTGCCACTGGGTGTCCTTCAGGATCACGGACTGCACGGCGCCGTCCAGGTTCATGGACAGGACGGACGAGTGGAAAGCCTCGTTGCGCAGGGCGTGGTAGATCTCGTTGTGGTCAACGGAGATCTGGATCGGCTCACCGGAACCGAAGACGATGGCGGGGACGCTGCCGGCACGACGCAGGCGGCGGCTCGCACTCGAACCCTGCACTTCGCGCTTCTTGGCGTTGAATTGAATGGTCATTACAACTACTCCAGGTTGGATCGCCCGTCCGCGACCAGACGGGCGTGGAAAAAAGCCGGCGGGCTTGCGCCCACCGGCTCGAATACTTTGGCTTACTCGTTGAAGAGCGAGCTGACGGATTCTTCGTTGCTGATCCGCAGGATGGTGTCGGCCAGCAGTTCGCCGATGGACACGGTGCGGATGCGCTTGCAGGCGCGGGCCTCGTCGGACAGCGGGATGGTGTCGGTGACAACCAGCTCGTCGAGATCCGATTCGTTGATGCGGCTGATCGCCGGGCCGGACAGCACGGCGTGGGTGGCGTAGGCCATCACGCGCTTGGCGCCGTTTTCCTTGAGGGCCTGCGCGGCCTTGCACAGGGTGCCGGCGGTATCGACGATGTCGTCCATGATCACGCAGGTGCGACCTTCGACTTCACCGATGATGTTCATCACCTCGGAGACGTTGGCCTTCGGACGGCGCTTGTCGATGATCGCCAGATCGCATTCGAGGCGCTTGGCGAAGGCCCGCGCGCGCACCACGCCACCGACGTCCGGCGACACGACCAGCAGGTCTTCGATTCGCTGCTTTTCGAGATCGTCGAGCAGGACCGGCGCGGCGTAGATGTTATCCACCGGGATATCGAAGAAACCCTGGATCTGGTCGGCGTGGAGATCGACGGTCAGCACGCGCTGCACACCCGCGGCCTGCAGCATGTTGGCCACGACCTTGGCGGTGATGGGCACACGGGCCGAACGGGGACGGCGGTCCTGACGGGCGTAGCCGAAGTAGGGAATCGCTGCGGTGATGCGGCCGGCCGAAGCCCGCTTGAGCGCATCCACCATGATCAGCAATTCCATGATGTTGTCGTTGGTGGGAACGCAGGTCGGCTGAAGGACGAAGACGTCCTTGCCACGCACGTTTTCCAGCAGTTCTACATTGACCTCGCCGTCCGAGAAACGCCCGACAGTGGCGGAACCCAGAGACTTGCCCAGGCGCCGCACGACATCTGCGGCGAGCTTGGGGTTGGCGTTGCCGGTGAAAACCATCAGGCTGCCCGAAGCCATGATCACCTCACGTTGCTGCTAAAAAAGATGCAAAAAACAAAGCGGGCAGGCTTTCGGCCTGCCCGCTGAATTTGGCTGGGGAAGAAGGATTCGAACCTTCGAATGCCGGAATCAAAATCCGGTGCCTTGACCAACTTGGCGACTCCCCAAGAAATCGTTTTCACACTTGCGCGACCCAACCCTTCAGCGGGTGACTGTCAAGCCCTTTGGCAATCCAGACATCCCAACCTTCCGGGGCCTTGGCCCTGACCTGCTCTGCCACATCCTTCGAATCGAAGGGAGCGAAGATGCAGGCCCCCGAACCGCTCATGATTGCTGCCCCATACTGCGACAACCACCCTAGCGCTTCAGCCACTTCGGGAAACAGCTTGCAGACCGCTGCCTGCATGTCGTTTCGCGTTTCGTGTGTTGCGAAGCCCCGCATTATTAGGGGTTTGCTATCCCGTGTCAACCCTGGCGCAGAAAAAATTTGAGCGGTGGGCACCGACACCTTCGGCGCGACCACCACGTACCACGCCGGCGGCACGTCGAGCGCCTGCAGCGCCTCGCCCACACCCTCGGCAAAGGCCGTCTCGCCGAACACGAAGAAGGGCACGTCCGCGCCCAGGGTGAGGCCGATCTCCTGCAGCCGCTGGCGCGACAGCCCGCAGCCCCAGATCCGGTTGAGGGCGATCAGCACGCTGGCCGCATCGGAGCTGCCGCCGCCCAGCCCGCCGCCCATCGGAATGCGTTTCTCCACGCCGATGTCGGCGCCCCAGGGCGTGCCGCTGGCGGCCTTCAGGGCCAGCGCGGCGCGCACCACGAGGTCGGATTCAGCCGGCACGCCGGGCACGTCGGTGGTGCGGCAGACCTGCCCGTCGTCGCGACGCTGCAGGGTGATCTCGTCGCCCCAGTCGATCATCCGGAAAGCCGTCTGGAGCAGATGATAGCCGTCAGGGCGACGCCCGATGATGTGCAGGAACAGGTTGATCTTGGCCGGCGCGGGCACGGTCACTGGCGCGGCGGGGTCGAAGATTTCAGCAGTCGTCATCTCAGGGGTTCCAGGCATCGACGATCAGGCGCAAGCGGGTGTCGCCGCGGTGGACGTCGAGCTTGCGCGGCAGGGCGTCGGGCGCCTCGCCGGTGTAGTCGGTGTAATCGATGGTCCAGCCCTGGTCCACGACGTTGCGCGGGCGGCCCTGGGTGTCGACGGTGCGCACCTGGGCGCCGGCGCCGGGCCGGGCGGTGACCCAGCGCGGCAGGCTGGCGAAGGGCGCCTCCACGCCGAGGAGCGAACCGGCCAGCTCGGCGGCCGAGGCGGCCTCGAAGCTGCGCCCATCCGAGAGCGTCATGCGGGCGCCGCTGGCGTCGGATTCGATCCGCGCCAGGCCCTGCCCCAGCGGGCCGGTGAACAGCCATTCGTCCCGCGGGCCGTCGTGCTGCCAGTCGAAGCCCACGGCAGCGCTGCGTTCGGCGTCGCGCACCTGAAGGCGGCCTTCGACGGCGAAGCGCGTGATCTCGGCGGCAGGCGCCATTTCGGCCGGCGGTGTGCGCAGGGCCGGTGCCGCGCAGCCGACGAGGCCGAGCGCAAGCATCAGGACAGCGGGCTTCAAGGCTTGAACTTCTTGATGACGTCGGCCAGCACGGTGTTGTCCGGATGGGCCTTGGCGGCGTCGCGCCAGGTCTTCGCGGCCTCTTCCTTGCGGCCGAGCATCCACAGCACCTCGCCCAGGTGGGCGGCGATCTCGGGATCGGCCCGCAGGCTGAAGGCCTTCTGCAGGGTTTCAAGGGCGTCAGCCAGCTTGCCGCGGCGGTACTGGGCCCAGCCCAGGCTGTCGATGATGAAGGGGTCGTTGGGGGCGAGGGCCAGGCCCTTGCGGATCAGCGTCTCGGCTTCGTCGAGGCGCAGGTTGCGATCCACCAGCGAGTAGCCGAGGGCGTTGTAGGCGTGGGCGTGGTCGGGCTTGAGGGCGATGAGCTTGCGCAGCCGACCTTCCATCACCTCGACCCGCCCGATCCGCTCGGCCATCAGGGCCGATTCGTAGAGGAGATCGGGATTGTCGGGGGATTGCCGGAGCGCATCGTCGAGCACCGTGAAGGCGTCGTCGTTGCGGTTGGCGTCGCGGAGCAGCTGGGATTCGAGCAGCACGTACTGCACCTGATCGGCCGGCGTGGCCTCGCGGGCAAGCGCCTGAAGGTGGGCGCGGGCATCGCCAAGCTTGCCCCGGTTGGCCAGCACCTGGGCGATGCGCCCCTGGGCCGCCACGTACTGGGCGCCTGGCTCGACCGCCTTGTACCAGGCGATCGCGTCGTCGGGACGCTTGGCCTCCTCGGCGAGCTGGCCGAGATAGACCCGCACGGTGTCAGGCTCGGGAAAGCCCAGCTCGAGCAGCCGCTTGAAATACCGCTCGGCCGCCGGTCGGTCGCCCTGTTGCATGGCGAGCAGGGCCGAGGCGTGCACCACGTCCCGGTCGTCGGGCGAGCGCTTGAGGAGTTCGTCGAACTGTTCCCGCGCCGGGCCGAACTGCTTGGCGGCCACCAGCAGGCGAGCCAGGGTGATGCGCGGCTCGCGGGCGTCGGGATGGGCGGCGACGTAAGTCCGGAGCGACTCGATGCCCTTGCCGGGCGAAGTCTCCTGGAGGAGCTGGGCCTCCAGCACCACCGCCTGCTCCCAGTCGGGACGCAGGCGCAGGGCACCTTCGAGGGCCTGGGCGGCGCCTGCGGCATCGCCGGCCGTGTAGGCCGCGTTGGCGCGGGCGAAGTGGGCTTCGGGCTGGTCGAGGTAGGGCTGGGTGAGGTCATTCACCAGCCGGCGGATCAGCGCCTTGTCGGGGATGCGGGCGAGGCCGCGGTTAAGCCCAAGCAGCGCAGGACCGACCTTGTCGCCCAGCCGCGCCAGCGCCGACGCGAGATGGGTTTCGAGCTCCTCGATGCGGGCGCTGCTGGCGGCGGCGCCGGAGGCCAACTGCTGGGCCTGCAGCGACGTGGGATCGAGCTCCAGCCACAGGCGGGAGGCGTCGCTGGCGAGATCGGTCTGACGGGCAAACACGGCCATCTCGGCGGCACGCCGGGCGATGCGGGCGTCGCGGGTCCGGCGGGCGAGATCCAGATACGACTGGGCCGCCATCACGCCCTGGCCGCGGGCGCCGGCCACCTCGGCGAGCATCAGCTGGTAGAGGATCTGCGGCGTGAGCTCCTGCCCCGGATAGGCCGCCTTGCCCTCGGTCGCCTCGACGCCCCCGGCATCGAGCGGCTGCTGGGCGTGGGCCGTGCCGGCCAGCAGGCCACCTGCAAGAAACAGGGCGGCAAGCAGACGGGCCGGGCGCGCAAGGCGGAAAGATGGCTTCATGGAAAATGACTCGGACTGGACTGTCGGTTCAAGGCCCGACGCATCGGGCAACGGCTGCGTGAGCTTGGATCGCGCCGCTACAATAGGGTTCGCCCGATGTTAGGCGCTTTCCCGAAGGCCAGCAAGCAAGCGGTCTTCGCTCCTTTCGCCCTGCCCCGCAAAGCCCGTTGCCATGCCCGAACTCCCCGAAGTCGAGACAACCCGCCGCGGCATCGCCCCGGAACTCACCGGCCTCGTCGCCACCGGCGCGGTGATCCGCAACGGCCGGCTGCGCCACCCGGTGCCCGCCGATCTGGCCGAGCTCCTCACGGGCCAGCCCCTCGTGGCCGTCGAGCGGCGCGCCAAGTACCTGCTGCTGCGCTTTTCCACCGGCAGCCTGGTGGTGCACCTGGGGATGTCCGGCAGCCTGCGCATCGTGCCGACCGATCTGCCGCCCGAGAAGCACGACCACCTGGACATCGTCTTCGGCCCCCGCGCCCTGCGCCTGCGCGATCCGCGGCGCTTCGGCCTGGTGCTGTGGCAACCGGGCGAGGCGCCCCACCCGCTCCTCGCCAGCCTCGGCATCGAGCCGCTGGACGACGCCTTCGACGGCCCGTGGCTGCACAAGGCCAGCCGCGGCCGGCGCACGCCGGTGAAGCTCTTCATCATGGACGGCAGCGTGGTGGTGGGGATCGGCAACATCTACGCGTCGGAGAGCCTGTTCCGCGCCGGCATCGACCCGACCACGCCGGTGGGCGAACTGGGCCCGAAGCGCTGCGCGCGGCTCGTGGCGTGCATCCGCGAGACCCTCGCCGACGCCCTGGCCGCCGGCGGCAGCACGCTGCGGGATTTCGTTGGCAGCAATGGCGCGCCGGGCTACTTCCAGCAACAGTATTTCGTCTACGGCCGCGACGGCGAGGCCTGCCGGCACTGCGCCACGCCGATCCGCAAGCGGATCATGGGCCAGCGCGCCACCTTCTATTGCCCCCGCTGCCAGCGCTGAAACCATTCCGGCGCGGGGCGATCCCGTTTATGCTGTCAACTCGCAAAAATTTGCCGGTAATGCGGCGCGTGGCCAGGAATCAAGCTCGTGAAAGACGCCCAAATGCTTGCTGAACATTTCTCCGCCTACACCCAGTGGCGCGGAGACGTCGCCTCGGGGATCGGGGAGCTCCGCAAGTGGCTGCAGGAGAACGAGATCGGCGATGCCCAGTCCGATCTGCGCCTGCAGTATCTGCTCGACCGCCTGCGCGAGGACAAGCTGATCGTCGCCTTCGTGGCCGAGTTCTCCCGGGGCAAGTCCGAGCTCATCAACGCCGTGTTCTTTGCCGGCTACGGCAACCGCATCCTCCCCTCCAGCGCCGGGCGCACCACCATGTGCCCCACCGAGCTGCAGTGGAAGGAAGGCGACCAGCCCGAGATCCGCCTGCTGCCCATCGAAAGCCGCAAGACCAACGCCAGCATCACCGAACTCAAGCGCTACCCCGAGGAGTGGCAGATCCGCCCCCTCGACACCAGCTCGGCCGAGAGCCTTCAGCAGGCGCTGGCCCAGGTGGGCGAGACGCGCATGGCCACCGTCGCCGAAGCCGAGGCGCTGGGCTTCCCCATCGACGGCAGCGGCGACAAGGGCATCCGCCCCGACGCCCAGGGCAAGGTCGAGATTCCCCTGTGGCGCCACGCCATCATCCAGTTTCCGCACCCGCTGCTCGAGCAGGGCCTGGTGATCCTCGACACGCCGGGCCTCAACGCCATCGGCGCCGAACCCGAGCTCACCCTCAACCTGCTGCCCAACGCCCACGCGGTGCTGTTCATCCTCGCTGCCGACACCGGCGTCACCCAGAGCGATCTCGCCGTGTGGCGCGAGCACGTCAATGCCGGGCGCCGCCAGCGCGGCCGGATCGTCGCCCTCAACAAGATCGACGGCCTTTGGGACGGCCTGCGCACCGACGCCGAGATCGAACGCGAGATCGCCGGCCAGGTGGCCAGCGTCGCCAGCACCCTCGAGATCGACCCGTCGCAGGTCTTCCCGGTGTCGGCCCAGAAGGGCCTGGTCGCCAAGGTGAGCGACGACACCGAACTGCTGGAGCGCAGCCGCCTCGTCGATCTCGAGCGCGCCCTGTCCACCGAACTCCTGCCCACCAAGCGCGACATCGTCCGCGACAACACCCACGGCGACGTGGCCGACATCGTCAGCCGTTCGCGCGAACTCCTCAACGCGCGCCTGACCGGCCTGCGCGAGCAGCTCCAGGAACTCACCGACCTGCGCGGCAAGAACCAGAACGTCATCGAATACATGATGCGCAAGGTGCGCTCCGAGAAGGACGAGTTCGAGGAAGGCCTGCAGAAGTACTACGCCGTGCGCAGCGTGTTCTCCAACCTCTCCAACAACCTCTTCGGCCACCTGGGCCTCGACGCCCTGCGCGACGAGACCCGCCGCACCCGCGAGGCGATGCTCGACGCCGCCTTCTCCCGCGGCCTGCGCGAAGCGATGAAGGGCTTCTTCCAGCACCTGCGCGGCAACCTCAAGAAATCCACCGACGAGATCGGCGAGATCTCCAAGATGCTCGACGCCATGTACAAGCGCTTCACCGTCGAGCACGGACTCAAGCTCGCCGCGCCCACCGCCTTCTCCACCCTGCGCTACGAGAAGGAGATCGAGCGCCTCGAGGAAGCCTTCAACAGCCAGTTCAACACGGTGCTGACCATCGTCACCACCGAGAAGCACACGCTCACCCAGAAGTTCTTCGAGACCGTCGCGGTGCAGGCCCGGCGCACTTTCGAAGTGGCCAACCGGGACGCCGAGCAATGGCTGCGGGCGGTGATGGCGCCCCTCGAAACCCAGGTGCGCGAATACCAGCTCCAGCTCAAGCGCCGCCTCGAGAGCGTCAAGCGCATCCACCAGGCCACCGACACCCTCGAAGACCGGGTGCGCGAACTCCAGCAGGCCGAGGAGACCCTGGTCATCCAGCTGCGCGAAATCGGAAAGCTGGCCGACCAGATCGAACAGGCCCTCGACATGCCCGTGGCGCCCGGCGCGCCTTCCGCCCTGGCGGCCTGATCCTCCCGGGCCGTAAAAACACAAAAGCCGGCGCACCCGAAGGTGTCGCCGGCTTTTTGCCGTTCTGGCGCGCGACTGCTTACTTGTCTGCGGTCAGGCGGAGGAACTTCTCCATCAGGTCGTCCTTGCTTTCCGGGTGTTCCGGATTGAAGGGGATGCAATCCACCGGGCAGACCTGCTGGCACTGGGGCTCGTCGAAGTGGCCGACGCACTCGGTGCACTTGTTCGGGTCGATCACGTAGATTTCATCACCCTGGGAGATGGCGCCATTCGGGCACTCCGGCTCGCAGACGTCGCAGTTGATGCACTCGTCGGTAATCATCAAGGCCATTTTGCTTGTTTCCTTCGTTACTTACTGTTTGTTGATCTTGGTGAGCAGCCGCGCGTTGACGCTCGGCTGCACGAATTTGCTGACATCACCACCGAGCCGCGCGATCTCGCGCACCATGGTGGCGGAGATGAACATGTACTCGTCGGCCGGCGTCAGGAATACCGTCTCGACGTCCGGGTAGAGCTTGCGGTTCATGCCGGCCATCTGGAACTCGTACTCGAAATCCGACACCGCCCTGAGCCCGCGCAGGATGACCCGCGCGTTGTTCCGGTGCAGGAAATCCATCAGCAGGCACGAAAACCCCTGCACCTCGACGTTCGGGTAGGGCGCCAGCACTTCCCTGGCGATCTCCACGCGCTCCTCGAGGGAGAAGATCGGCCCTTTGCCGCCGCTCGCCGCCACACCGATGATGAGCTTCTCGAACAGACGGGAGGCTCGGCGAACCAGATCCTCGTGTCCGCGGGTGAATGGATCGAAGGTGCCCGGATAAACCGCGATACCGTCCCTCATGCAATGCCCCTCCCGGCCGGCGAGATCGACGTCGATCAGTCGGCGCGGGCGAAGAGGTGGTAATACACCTGTCCGGCCGAGCCGTGCTTGATGCGCGTCAATCGGTCGATGTTGTCGATTTTGTATTCCGCTTCCACATAGACCAGCCCCCCGTCGCTGAGGAGTTTCGGCAGGAGCGGCGCGATGCGATCGATCCAGCCGGCCCGGTAGGGCGGGTCGACGAACACGACGTCAAAGGGCTGGGCCGTGGAACGGGCGAAGTTTAGCGCATCGCCCCGCACAATCTGTACACACGTCGCCCGTAGGGTTTTCGCGTTGGCCTGCAGCGCGGCCAGCGCGACCGGGTCCTGCTCGATCATCGTGACGCTCGCCGCCCCCCGCGAGGCCGCCTCGAAGCCCAGCGCGCCGCTGCCGGCGAAGAGATCGAGGCAACGCAGGCCGTCCATCTCCTGGCCGAGCCAGTTGAAGAGCGTCTCGCGCACCCGATCCGGCGTGGGGCGCAGGCCCTTCACGGTGCGCACGTCGATCAGGCGCGAGCGCCAGTCGCCGCCGATGATGCGGATGCGGCTCAACGGGCGGCTCCGTTTTTGGGCGTGGCGGTCTTGTCGCCATCACCGCCGACCACTACCGTCACCAGATTGTCCTGGGACACGTGGCGGCGGAAGGCATCGCGGATCTGCGCTGCGGTAACCGCGCGCACCTTGTCGCGCCAGGTGTCGAGGTAATCCAGCGGCAGGCCGAAGCTGCCGATGGCCGCCACCTGGTCGAGCATCTTGCGGTTGGAATCCAGGCGCAGCGCGAAGCCGTTGATCAGGTTGTCCTTGGCGGCCTTCAGCTCGGCTTCGGTCGGGCCCTTGGCGAGGAACTCGTCGAGGGTCGCACCGACCACCTTCAGCGCATCGTCGGTCTGGCTGCCCTTGGTCTGCAGGCCGATCTGGAACGGGCCCACATCACGCTGGGGCGCGAAGTAGCTGTACACGCTGTAGGCGTAGCCGCGCTTCTCGCGCACTTCGCCAGTGAGCCGCGACACGAAGCCGCCGCCACCCAGGATGTAGTTGCCCACGAACAGCGGGAAGAAATCCGGATCGCCCCGGCGGATGCCCGGCTGACCGACGGCGATGTGGGCCTGGGCCGACGGGTGGGGCACGCGGATCACCTGGCGCGCCGGCACGGTGGTGTTGGCGGTCGCGGCCGGCGCCTCGCCCACGGGCAGATCGGCCACCAGCCGGCTGGCGATGGCTTCGGCCTCGGCGCGGGACACATCGCCGACGATGCTCACCGTGGCCCGGGCCGAGGTGTAGTTGCGGCGATGGAAATCCGCCAGATCGTCGCGGCTGAGGGTCGTCACGGTGTCGACGGTGGGCGTGCGGCCGTAGGGGTGATCCGGGAAGATCGCCGCCGAGAAGCGCCGGGAGAGGATCGAATCCGGCTGGGTTTCGGCTTCCTTCAGGCCGGCGATGAGACGGGATTTCTCGCGCTCGACCGCGGCGGCCGGGAAAGTCGGCTTGCCGATCAGGGTGGCGAGCAGCTCCACTGAGCCGTCCCGCTCGGTGGCGGAACTGAGGGTGCGCAGGGACAGCGACGCGCGGTCCATGTCGGCACCACCGCCGATCTGGGCGCCGAGATCGGCGACGCGGTTGGCGATGGCATCTTCGTCGAGGTTGCCGGCGCCGGCATCCAGCAGGCCACGGGTCAGCCCGGCGAGGCCGGCCTTGCCGGCGGGGACTTCAGTGCCGGCGGCTCGGAAATCCACCTGCACGTCGACGATGGGCAGGGCCCGGCTCTCGACGAAGAACACGCGGGTGCCACCCGGGGTGGTCCAGTTCTGGATGGCCAGCCCGGCGCGGGCGGGGGACGAAATCAGGGTGGCGACGGTCAGCGCGAGGGCCAGACCAAAGCGTTGGCGAGGAGAGATCATCAGTCGATTCACCAGAAAAGCGGGGCGTCAGTGGTGATGGCCGCCGGCCGCCTGCGCCTTGGCGCGGGCCTGCGGGTCCACCGGCAGGGGATCAAGCTGGGCGACGGTGAGGTGGTCGTCGCTGAAATACTTGCGGGCCACAGCCTGAACCTCGGCCGGGGTCACCGCGCGGATGCGCGCCAGCATCTCGGCGTCGTTCTTCCACGACAGGCCGACCATCTCGGCCATGCCGATTTCCATGGCCTGGCCCATCAGCGAGTCGCGCTTGTAGACCTGGCCGGAGACCGCCTGGGCCTTCACCCGGCGCAGCTCGTCGTCGGAGACGCCGTCGGTCTGGATGCGGGCGAGCTCGGCGCGCAGGGCGGCCTCCACGTCGGCGACGGTCTTGCCGGCGGCGGGGGCGCCATCCAGCACGAACAGGGATTCGCCGCGGGCGGTGCCGTCGTAGCCGGCGCCGGCGGTCACCGCCACGCGGCTGCCGCGCACGATGTTCTTGGCCAGCCGGGCGCCGTCATAGCCGTCGAGCACCGCGGCGAGCACCTGCAGGGCGTAGTAGTCGCCATCCTTGTGGATGTCGCGCAGGGTGGGCACACGCCAGGCGAGGGCCACGTAGGGCAGCTCGGCCGGGGCCTTCACCACGGTGCGACGGGGGCCGGCCTGCTCGGGTTCGACGAGCGGCTTGCGCACCGGCAGGGCGCGGGCCCTGGCGTGGCCGTAGGTGCGCTCGGCTTCCTTGAAGACCGCAGCGTGATCCACATCGCCCACCACCACCAGCGTGGCGTTGTTGGGCACGTACCAGCGCTGGTGCCAGTCGCGGGCGTCCTGGGCGGTCATGTTGTCGAGATCGGACATCCAGCCGATGATCGGGCGGCGATACGGATGGGCCTGGAAGGCGGTGGCCATCAGCTGCTCGACGACCAGCGAGCGGGGCTTGTCGTCGGTGCGCAGGCGGCGCTCTTCCTTGACCACCTCGATCTCCTTGCGGAAACCGTCTTCGGTGATCTGGAGGTTGCTCATCCGGTCGGCCTCGAGCGTCATCATCTTGCCGAGGGCTTCCTTCGGCACCTGCTGGAAGTAGGCGGTGTAGTCGTAACTGGTGAAGGCGTTGTCACGCCCACCGGCTGCGGCCACCTGCTTGTTGAACTCGCCGGGGCCGACTTTTTTCGTCCCCTTGAACATCATGTGCTCGAGCAGGTGGGCCACGCCCGAGGTGCCATCCA
This sequence comes from Zoogloea oryzae, assembly GCF_030161255.1. Classification (NCBI taxonomy): domain Bacteria; kingdom Pseudomonadati; phylum Pseudomonadota; class Betaproteobacteria; order Rhodocyclales; family Zoogloeaceae; genus Zoogloea; species Zoogloea oryzae. Next base: position 2,011 of record NZ_BSPX01000063.1, on the reverse strand, counting down.
CCTCGTCCATCGCGCCCACCTTGTACCAGACCATATGTACCACCGACGGCGCCCGCCGGTCTTCCTTGACGATCAGCTTCATTCCGTTGGGAAGGGTGTGCTCGAAGGGATTGGCCCAGGCCGGCATGGCAAAGGCCACCGCCAGGGCGCCGGCAACGATGCCGGAGCGCAAACTGCGATTCATCATAGGCTTTTGAAGCATCTGGTAAAATTTGAAGATGCAGGCTGTCGGAAGCTTTACTGCCAACTCATTGCCCGCTGCGCCCCACGTGTTCGCGCGGCATCATAGCGGCATCCGACACCCCGGCCAACCGGCTTTGGCACGCGGCTTCGCGCGCTGACCGCCAAGATTCGACCCACACTCAGACCCGGCTCCTCATGTTTGGTTTCCTGAAGAAAACCCTCAAGGGCGGCGATACGCCTCCCGAAACGCCAACGCCGGAAACGGCCGCGGCCCCTGCCCAGGCACCGGCTCCCACACCCGCCGCCGCGCCGGCGCCTGCCCCCGAACCCGAGAAGAAGCGTTCGTGGATGGACCGTCTGCGCTCCGGCCTGTCCCGCACCCGCGAGCAGATCGGCGGCGGCCTCGGCGGCATCACCAGCCTGTTCTCCCGGCGCAAGATCGACGAGGAGTTCCTCGAAGAGCTGGAGACCACTCTGCTGATGGCCGACTGCGGCGTCGAAGCCACCCAGCACCTGCTGAAAGAGCTGCGCCTGCGCTGGAAGCGCGACAAGCTCGAAACGGCCGACCAGCTCCAGGGCGCACTGCAGGAAGGCCTGCTGTCCATCCTCCAGCCGCTCGAAAAACCCCTCGAGATCAGCAGCCACAAGCCCTACATCATCATGATCGCGGGCGTTAACGGCTCGGGCAAGACGACCTCCATCGGCAAGCTCGCCAAGCACTTCCAGAACCAGGGCAAGAGCGTGCTGCTGGCCGCCGGCGACACCTTCCGCGCCGCCGCCCGCGAGCAGCTGATGACCTGGGGCGAGCGCAACGGCGTGGCCGTCATCGCCCAGGAATCCGGCGATCCGGCCGCGGTGGTGTTCGACGCGATCAGCGCCGCCCGCGCCCGCAACATCGACATCGTGCTGGCCGACACCGCCGGCCGCCTGCCCACCCAGCTGCACCTGATGGAAGAGATCGCCAAGGTGCGCCGGGTGATCCAGAAGGCCGAGCCCTCCGGCCCCCACGAAGTCCTGCTGGTGCTCGACGCCAACATCGGCCAGAACGCCCTGCAGCAGGTCAAGGCCTTCGACGCCGCCATCGGCGTCACCGGCCTGGTGCTCACCAAGCTCGACGGCACCGCCAAGGGCGGCGTGGTGGCCGCCATCGCCCGCCAGAGCCCCAAGCCCCTGCGCTTCATCGGCGTGGGCGAGCAGATCGACGACCTCCAGGCCTTCCGCGCCAAGGAGTTCGTCGACGCGCTGTTCACCCCGGTGGGCGGCAACGCCGACAACCAGGGCTGATCCACCCGCCATCCTCGGCGGGGCGCCCGCCCCGCGAAGGATGGCGCCGCCGCACCCTTCCGCGCGATTACGGCGTGCGCTGCCGCCTTCATTGGCCTATGCTGGTCAAGTGAAGGGGCGGCAGCAGTCTTCCAGGCATCCCGCCCCCGCCCAGGAGTGCCGCGGATGTCTCCCTCAGCCAGCCAGCCCCCGCTTCCGGCGGCAGCCCCCCGACTCACCCTCGCCCGCTGGCTGCGCATCGGGCTCCTGCTGTTCGTCGCCCAGGCCCTCGCCCTCGGCCTGCAGGCCCTGCTGCTGATCCACAAGGAGGGCGAGCTCCTCACCGGGCTCACCGCCTCGCGCATCGGCATCGCCGCCGACGAAGTCCGCGCCACCTTCACCCGCAGCGCCGCCAACGGCCTGACCCTCGCCGAAGCCCGCGGCGTCGCGCGGCTCCTGCCCCGGCTCGTCGCCGACGACGCCGACATCACCGCCATCCACGTCTTCGACAGCCACCGGCAGCTGCGCTTCGCCCTCGGCCCGGGCGAGCCGCCCGCCAGCGCCG
>NZ_BSPX01000062.1:0-29707 GCF_030161255.1 Zoogloea oryzae | reverse complement strand
CGCGGCGAGCGCCAGCGCCCCCGGCGGACAGGCCGGCACGCACAGGCCGCAGCCGTCGCAGCGGGCCGGATCGAAATCGAGCCCGTCCGGCTGCATCGTCCAGGCGCCAGTGGGGCAGGCGTCCACGCAGGCGCGGCAGCGCGCCACGGCCGCCAGCCGGTGGACGCAGCGGGTTTCGTCGACGGTCAGCATGGCCAAGGCAAAAAAGCCGGGCATCCCCAGGGGATGTCCGGCAAGACGCACGAGGACCTTTGCCGCCGCCTCACGTCAATGGATGGCCCGGAGCTGCCGGTGCAGGTTCTCGATGACATGCAGCGTGAGCGACGCGAGGGCGGCGTAAAAACGGGTCGATGCACGGGCCGTCACCCGCTCGGCGAAGCTGGGGAGCCACTGCAGCAGGTGTTCCTCGATGAAGCGGCGCGCCTCCTCGACATCTCCGCGGGACAGCAGGTAGGACAGGAAGGCCAGCTCGTTGCTGACATGGTCGTCCGCCATGCGTCGCCAGTCGGCCGCCGCCAGGCCGTGGGCGTGGTAGCGGTCGCGTACGGCAAAGCTGGGGCCCTGCATCATCAGCTTCTCCTCGTCGCGCCATACGGATTCGTAAGGCGAGGCGCGCAGGGCGTGGGTGAGGTAGATCCCGGCGTAGTCGGCAGCGAGGTCGTCCTCCAGCGACGGGCGGTCATGCCCGGGCACCCTGCCGATCACCTGCAGGGCTTCGCCCATCGCCACCCGGGGTGGAGCCTCCGGGTCGGCGAGGCTCAGACCCTCCGGAAAACCGGCGGCATGGAGACGGGTCAGGGTCTCCACGTCGCGCTCGGCTTCGTGGAGCCAGGCCAGCGCCGCCAGATCCTCGGCCGCTGCGTTGAAGCTCGGCGTCGCATCCATCACTCAACCCTCCCCTTGGGATGCGCGATGAACACGATGGAGGGATTGGTCAGCTCGGGGCTCGTCATGTGCTGCACCTGCCGCACCGGCTGCTCACCCTTGGCCATCGCCTTGGTGGGATAGGTGCCGGCGCGCAGCTGGTCGATGGGGCCCACGTCGAGCACGCGCATCATGCAGGCCATCACGCAGTAGGGTTTGCGGCCGGCGTCGATCTCGTCCACACACATGTTGCACTTCTTGACGAGGTTGTCGACCGGGTCGAACTGGGGCGCGCCGTAGGGGCAGGCGGCCTCGCAGCGGCGGCAGCCGATGCACAGGGTGGAGTCGATGTCGACGATGCCGTTGTCGGCGCGCTTCCAGATGGCGCCGGTCGGGCAGGTGGGCAGGCATGCGGGTTCGGCGCAGTGGTTGCACGACATGTTCACCTTGTAGGCGAACACCTCGGGAAACTGCCCGCCCTCCACGTACATCACGCGGCGGAAGCGCGGCCCTGGGGCGAGGCCGTTCTTGTCCTTGCAGGCGATCTCGCAGGCGCGGCAGCCGATGCAGTCCATGTTGTTGTGGATGAAGCCGAGCTGCTTTGCCGGCTTGACCGGCTCGTAGGTGGCGGCGTCGCGACGGGCCTGGGCGGCGGGCACTTCGGCGCGGGCCTCGGCGCCCAGCTTGCGGATGGTCTTCTTGTCAGCCATGGTGGTTCTCTCCTGGGGCCGGGCGTCAGTAGTCGCGCCGGAACACGCTGGAGCGTGCGGTGGCGAGCTGGTCCCAGCCAGGGCGGTGGGCGAGGTCCGTCTTCTGCACGTTGACGAGGGCGGTGTTGTAGGCGAACGCACCGGCCGGGCTGGGCTCGTCGAGGGTCAGGAAATCCGGGTTGCCGGCCCGATCCACGCCCTTCTCGTCCAGATCCATCCACGCGCCTTCAAACAGCACCACCACGCCGGGCAGGCAGCGCTCGGTGACGTAGGCTGGCACCACGCACTTGCCGCGGCCGTTCCACACCTCGACGGTGTCGCCGGTCTGGATGCCGAGGCGGCGGGCGTCGGCGGCGTTGATGGTGAGCTCCTGGTCGTAGGTCTCACGCAGCCACGGGATGTTGTGGAAGATCGAGTGGGTCCGCCAGCGCGGGTGGGGGCTGATGAGGTGGAAGGGGTAGTCCTTCGTCAGCGGGCTGTTGAGGGATTCGAAGGGCTCGATCCACTTGGGGATGGCGGGGATCGGGTAGCCGTACTGGGTCTTGGTCCAGTCGTCGATGCCGGCCAGATACGGCGAGAAGATCTCGATCTTGCCGGAGCCGGTCTCGAAGGGCTCGCCCTTCACGATTTGGTCGCGGAAGGCGACCAGCGGGCGCTTGAAGGTGAACTTGTACACGCCGTGCCGCTTGAACTCTTCCCAGCTCATCGTCACGCCCTGATGGGGGCGCACCTTGCCGTTCCACCAGGCGGCCAGGTAGGCCTCGTCCACCGGATCGGGGTTGTGGAAGTAGTCGCGGGTGGCGCGGGGGTTGTAGCGCTTGCCGAAGTCCTTCACCGTCGGGTCGAGGGCCTCGAGGCGGTAGGCCAGCTCGGTGAAGATCTGGAAGTCGGAGCGCGATTCGCCCAGGGGCTGGATCACCTTCGGGCGGTGGATGTAGTAGTGGCCCTTGTACCAGGGCAGCGCCACGTCGTGGCGCTCGAAGTGGGTGGCCACCGGCAGCAGCACGTCGGCCCAGATGCCCGACGGGGTGATGGTCGAATCGAGGCACACCACCAGGTCCAGCTTCTCGATGGCCTGGATTTCCTTGTTGATGTTGGTGAGCTGGTTGAACCAGTCCGAGCCCTGCCAGAAGATGCCGCGGATGTTGGGGATCTGGCCGTCGGTCTCGTCTTCCCGCGGCCACAGGCCGACTTCTTCCCGCCGGACATTGGGGTAGTTCAGCACGCAGTGGGCCCAGCGGTCCGACTTGATCGACCCGAACCACACGTTGGCGTATTCGTCGTAGGGATAGGCGATGGATTCGGAATGCCAGGCCTTGCCGACGCCTTCGGCGCAGCCGCCGAGCTTGCCGATGTTGCCGGTCATGGCCTGCACCGCGGCGGCCATCCGGTTGTACTGCTCGCCATAGGCGGCGCGGCCCGGCGCCCACGACGCCTTGAGCGCCGCCGGCTTGGTGGTGGCGTAGAGGCGCGCGAGCTTGCGGATGTCGCCCGCCGCCACGCCGCAGATCGCCTCGGCCCACTCGGCCGTCTTGGGCGTGCCGTCGCGGGTGCCCATGATGTAATCCTTGAAGCTCTCGGCGTCCCGGTAGTCGGCGGGCATGGTGCCGGCGTCCATGCCCAGCACGAAGCGGTCGATGAACTTCTGGTCGTGCAGGTTCTCGCTGAAGATCACGTGGGCCATGCCGGCCAGCATCGCCGCGTCGGTGTTGGGGCGGATGGGAATCCACCAGGCGTCGTAGGCGGCGGCCGAATCCGTGTATTGCGGGTCTACCAGCACGAACTTGCAGCCGCGCTGCTTGGCCATCCGCATGTAGTAGAAGGTGTTGCCGCCGTGGAAGGTGTAGGCCGGGTTCCAGCCCCACATGATGATGAGCTTGCTGTGGGCGTAGGCATCGTCCTCGTTGCCGTCCTCGATGGTGCCGAAGGTGATGCGGCTGGAGAAGGTGGTGCCCTGGTAGCTGGGCACGCTCCAGCTGTTGGTGCGGCAGCCGAACATCCCGAGAAAACGCCCGAGCAGGCCTTCGATCTGGTCCGACTTGTGGAGCACGCCGTAAGAGGCCCCCGCATAGCTCTGGTCGAGGATCGCGGTGGGGCCGTAGGTCTTCTTCAGCTCGACCATCTTCTGGGCGACGAAATCCAGCGCCTCGTCCCACGACACGCGCTTGAACTTGCCCTCGCCGCGCTTGCCCACCCGCATCATCGGGTAGAGCAGACGCTCCGGCGAGTACAGCCGCGAGCGGTAGCTGCGCCCGCGCAGGCAGGCGCGCAGCTGAGGCTCGTCGGTGGTGTCCTTGCCGAAGAATCCGCCCTTCTGGTAGCGGCCGTCGTCGGACGACAGGCGCACGATCACGTCGCCCTTCTTGTGGGCCACCAGCATGTGGCGCGAGCCGCAGTTGTGGGCGCAGGACGTGACCACCGTGGTGAGCTGGTCGTCGGTGTAATACGGTTCGTAGGCGAAGGCCGAGGCCTCCTTCGGCGCCACCACCAGGCCGCCCAGCCCGGCAAGGCCGGCGCCCACGCCCATCACCTTGAGGAAGTCCCGTCGCCCGGGTTCAGCCGGCGCGGCAGGCGTGCCGCCATCGAAGTCGATCTTCATTTTTCTTGTCCTTGTGCCGTCGTGCCGATCTGGAAGCGGGCTTCGGATTGGGTCGGACGACCCTTGGCCCAGTCAGGTGTCTCCTCCGCCATCCCCGGCCAGGCGTGGCGTGGGTAGGGGTAGGTGATGCGATACCAGGCCCGGCCGCCGTGGCAGCCGTAGCACACGTCACCGTTGCCCTTGCCGGCCGCTTCGATGGCGTCCGGCTTGAGGTAGCTCACCTGATGGCGGGTCGTGCGGATCGCCGCGTGGCAGGTGAGGCAGTCGTTCTGGAACATCTCGCGGGTTTCGCGCCACGGGCCGGGCAGGCCCATCACGGCGGTGTTCATCTGGCCATGGCACTTGAGGCAGGTGGTCTCGGGCACCACGCTCTTGCGCAGGCGGAAGCCGCCGTCGCGCTGGGCGGTGACCGAACTCAGCGGATGCTCGTCGCGGGGATCATGGCCTTCATGGCAGGTGGTACAGCTCAGCGCCATCACCGACTTGGCGAAATCGCTGGTCAGGTGACGCCGGTGGAAGGTGTCCTGGGTACCGCTGTAGGTGCTGGTGCGCTGGTACCAGGCTTTCGCGTCGGCCGCCCGGACGCCGGCAGGCGAGGTTTCGCGCACGGAAGGCTTGAGCACTTCGGCATGACAGGCGAGGCAGTCGGCATCGGTCGCCTTGCTGATCGCGGGCTTGAAATGCAGGGCGCTGTAGCGGGCGCGCTGGTAATCGGGAGTGGGAGGGGATTTCGGGTCGGCTGCATGCGCATCGGACAGCGCCGCACCAAACACCAGGGACAACAGGAGTGCTGCGTGGACACGTAGTTTTCTTGGAATGACCACCATGACAACCTCTCGGCTCATGCCAGACCGGCCGGACAGGCCGGTAAAAAAAGCGGCCCCTTCCGGGGCCGCAAGGAAAGCCCCTTTACTTGCCTTCCATACCCGACATACCGGACATCCCGGACATGCCGCTCATGCCTTGCTGCTTGGCCTTGTGCGCCTTCTTGGCCTTGTTGCCGGACATGCCCGACATGCCGCTCATGCCCTTCTGACCCTGCATGCCGGACATGCCAGCCATGCCCTTCTGGCCCTGCATGCCGCTCATGCCGGCCATGCCCTTCTGGCCTTCCATACCGGACATGCCGGCCATACCCTTCTGGCCTTCCATGCCCGACATGCCGGCCATACCCTTCTGGCCTTCCATGCCGGACATGCCGGCCATACCCTTCTGACCTTCCATACCCGACATGCCGGCCATGCCCTTCTGGCCTTCCATGCCCGACATGCCGCTCATGCCCTTCTGGCCCTGCATGCCACTCATGCCGGACATACCCTTCTGGTCATCCTTGGCGGCCGCGGGCAGTGCCGCACAGAGAGCCAGAGCGATGGCGGAACAGCTGACGAGCTTGCCGAAAGACTTCATAGAGTTTCTCCTTGATTGACAGACTTGCTGGTTGAAGCCGGGCGCCCTTCCCACGGAAGGCCGCCCGGAGATTTCGTTGCGGCCAGCGCGAACGCATCGGCCGCCACGAGGATTCATGCGCGGCTAGCGAACGTGCAGGCCTCGCAGGTCGTAGGGCACGGGCATCCCGGGCCGGAACAGCGGGGAATACCAGTTGCCCTGGGCGGCGATCGTCTCCAGGTTGCCCGGCCAGGGCTTGTCGATGCCCTGCAGCCGTTGCACCTTGAGCGACTCATCCACCGGCGTTGCAGCGACGGTTGGTGCCGATGCGGGCCGCCGATCAGGTTGCAGGCCAGCCACAAAGCCCTCGGCCATCCCCTGCGCGGGGATCTGCAGCAGCAGCAGCGCCAGCCCCAGTGCCTTCATCCTTTGGCTCATCGGTGATTCCTCCTTGCCACTCACTCAGCAGGTTGCGTGCCTGCCTGGCAGAAGAAGACATACCTTTGTTTTGTTGATGTTTTTCCTGAAGCCGCAGCCCGCCTCGAACGGGCCGCCTGCCAGATTGACAGCCCAGCCAAGCCAATGTGACAGGCACGGAAGCCCGCCGCCCGACGCCGGACCGTGCACGCCCCCACCGGCGTGCTAGGGTGAAGGCATGGACACCGCCAAGACTCTCCTCCTCGTCTATCAATCCACCACCGGCGCCACCGAGCAGATGATCCGCGCCGTGGCCCGGGGTGCCGCCGACGAGCCGGACGTCACCGTGCGCCTCCTCGCCGCCCGCGACGCCGGCCCCGACGACCTGCTCGCCGCCGACGGCTACGTGTTCGCCTGCCCCGAGAACCTCGCCGCCATCGCCGGGCTGATGAAGGATTTCTTCGACCGCAGCTACTACGGCGCCCTCGACCACATCAACGGCCGGCCCTACGCCACCGTGGTGTGCGCCGGCAGCGACGGCAGCAACGCCGTACGCCAGATCGCCCGCATCGCCACCGGCTGGCGCCTGCGCGAGATCGCCCCGCCGCTCATCATCTGCACCCACGCCCAGACCACCGAGGCCATCCTCGCGCCCAAGGTCGTGCCCGATTCCGAGCTCGACAAGGGCGTGGAACTCGGTGCCGCCTTCGCCGCCGGGCTGGCCATGGGCGCGTTCTGACGCGCCCTCCGGGGTTCGTCCATCCACAGCAACAATCCGGCATCGATTGTTGCTGTAGCTGAACAAATCACCGCTCCGCCGTCGCCGCCAGCCCTCCCCCGCTGAACTCTTCGCCTCCCCACGCCAGCGCGGCCGATTTTTCATTCCATTTATCGCGTGAAAAATCAGTTGACTTTGCAAGTATTGAAATCTACATTTGAACCAACTTCAGCGGCTTTCCTTCCAGCCCGGACAGGCCAGCCGCTGCACCAGCAACCTCACCAGGAGACGGACCCATGAGCGTTTTCGTCGAGCCCCTCGACATCGGTGGCAACGGCCCGCGGGTCGGCATCAAGGACACCATCGACGTGGTCGGCGTGCGCACCCGCGCCGGCTGCCGGGCCCTCGAATCCGTCGCCGCCGCCCGCGCCAACGCCGACGTGGTCGAGGGCCTGCTGGCCGCCGGCTACCACCTCGCCGGCAAGACCAACCTGCACGAACTCGCCTTCGGCACCACCGGCATCAACCGCTGGACCGGCACCCCCACCAACCCGCAATTCCCGGCCTACGTGCCCGGCGGCTCGTCGAGCGGCTCGGCGGTGGCGGTGGCCGAGGGCAGCGTGGACGTGGCGCTCGGCACCGACACCGGCGGCTCGATCCGCATCCCGGCCGCCTGCTGCGGCGTGTTCGGCCTCAAGCCCAGCTTCGGGCGGGTCAGCCGCAAGGGCGTGATGCCCCGTGACACCAGCCTCGACTGCGTCGGCCCCTTCGCCCGCGACATGGACAACCTGATTGCCGTGATGCGTGCCATCGACCCGAGCTTCGGCCCGCTGCCCGACATCGCGGGCGTGCGTATCGGACTGGTGGAAGTGAACGCCACCCCGACGATCCTCGACGCCGTGTCCGCCGCAGTGGCCGCCAGCGGCCTGTCCGCCTGCAAGGTGCAACTGCCCGACTTCGGCGCCGCCTACGCCGCCGGGCTCACCGTCATCAACGCCGAGACCTGGGCCGCCTGTGGCGAGCTGGTGGGCACCGGGCTGGTGGGCGAGGACGTAGCCCGCCGCCTGCAGGCCGCGTCCCTCACCACACCGGACGACGTGGCCGCCGCCAACCTCGTGCGCGATCGCTTTGCCGCCCAGGTGGACGCGGCCCTGCGGGATTTCCCGATCCTCGCCCTACCGACCATGGCCGACGCGCCGCCCCGGCTCGAGGACGCCGCCGACACCAGCAAGCTCGTCGCGATGACCTCGCTGGTGCGCCCCTTCAACCTTTCCGGCCACCCGGCCATCGCCATTCCGCTGCCCGCCATCGACGGCTACCCCGTGAGCCTTCAGCTGGTGGCGGCCCGGCACGACGACGAACGCCTGTGCGCCGTCGCCGCCCATTTCGCCCGTCACATCAATCGACCCTAACCTGGACTGGAGACACCGATGTTGGCTAATTTGCAGGAACCAAGGGCTGGCGCCGACGTAGCGCCGGAGGTCGCCGGAATGGACGCGCTGCTGCGCGACATCCGCCAGCGCCGCAAGGAATTCGAAGCCCAGAAATACATCTCGCCGGACATCATCGAGCGCTTCAAGGCGGTCGGCGTGTATCGCGCGCTGGTGGCCAAGCGCTTTGGTGGCGACGAGAAATCGCCCGCCGAGTTCTGCGAGCTGATCGAGACCATCGCCCGCGCCGACGGCTCTGCCGGCTGGGTGGCGAGCTTCGGGATCGGCGGCGTCTATCTGGCCGCGCTGCCCGTCGAGACGCTCACCAAGCTCTACGCCAAGGGCCCGGACGTGGTGTTTGCCGGCGGCATCTTCCCGCCGCAGCCGGCCGAGCTGGTTGAAGGCGGCTACCGCGTGAACGGCCGCTGGAGCTGGGGCAGCGGCAGCATGGGCGCCGAGGTGATCGGCGCCGGCATCCTACCCAAGAATGGCGACAACTCCGGCCTGCCGCGCATGGCGGTGATGCCCCGCTCGCAGGTGAACATCGAGCCCAACTGGGACGTGATGGGCCTGCTCGGCACCGGCAGCCACGACATCGTGGTGAAGGACGTGATCGTCCCGCCCGAATGGACTTTCGTCCGCGGCGGCGCCTCGTCCCTCGACACGCCGCTGTACCGCTACCCCACGCTGTCCTTCGCCGCCCAGGTGCTCACCGTCGTCGGCCTCGGCATCGCCCGGGCCGCCATCGACGAAGTGCTGGGCATGGCTGCCGGGCGGGCGTCCGTCACCGGCGCACCCAACCTGGGCGAGCGCGTCTATGTGCAGCTGGAGATCGCCAAGATCGAAGCCGAGCTGCGCGCCGCCCGCGCGTGGTTCTACCAGGCCATCGACGACGTATGGCAGGTGCTGCTGAAGGGCGACAAGCCCAGCGATCACCTGGTGAGCATGCTGCGCCTCTCCACCACCCACGCCTCGCGGGTGAGCGCCGACGTGACCCGCCGCGCCCAGATGGTCTCGGGCGGCACCGGCGTCTATGAATCCTGCCCGCTGGCCGCCCAGGTGCGCGACGTGCAGATGATCACCCAGCACGCCTTCATGGGCGACATCACCTACCAGAACGCCGGCGCCATGCTGTTCGGGCTCAAGCCCCTGCCCGGCTACCTCTAAGCACCCGACAACCCACGGAGATAAACGATGAGCGACAAGACCCCGCTGCGCGTGCTGTTCTGCATGGGCGTGAACCAGAACTTCATGGACGGCACCGCCGACGAGATGAAGGACGTCTGGGGCGCCTTCGTCTCGATGATGCAGGGCATCGCCCGCCTGCCCGGCGTGCGGGTGCTGGGCAACATGGACGACGACCGGATCATGGTCGGCCCGTCGGTGGCCTTCCCCTGGACCACCTACGTGCTGGCCGACGTGCCCGACTACGACACCGTCACCGCCGCCTGCAACCTGTTCCGCGTCACCCCGGTGGGCGACGGCACGTACAAGCTGTGGAAGTACATGCGCGTCGAGGCCCGCATCGGCCGCGAGCTGGTGATTCCCGACTAAGTCCCGACTGATCCGCCCGGAAACCGCCATGCCCGCCCCCACCCTGCCCCGCCGCCAGCTCGAAGCCCGGCTCGCCCGCTTCGAGGCCGAACACGCCGTGCGCACCTGCATGAACCGCTACATGGTGCTGTGCGACGCGCTCGACGCCGCCAGCCCGCTGGACGAGCTCGCCGGCCTGTTCACCCGCGACGCGGTGTGGGAAGGCATCGGCGAGAAGTACGCGGCGAGCTTCGGGCGCATCGAGGGGCGCAAGGCGATCCGGGCGATGTTCGCCAAGTACATGACCGAACCGGCCCACTTCGCGATCAACGTCCATTTCCTCACCTCCGAGCTCATCGACGTGACCGGCAGCAGCACCGCCACCGGCAGCTGGGTGATGCTCCAGACCTCCACCTTCGCCACCGGCGCCTCGCACCTCAACGCGGCGCGGCTCACCGTCGATTTCCGGCGCGGCAAGGCGGGCGTCTGGCGGATGGCCCACTTCCGAACCGAGAACCTCTTCAGCCGGCCGGTGGACGCCTGGAACAAGGCCGACCCGCTGCCCGTGCCGGACTGAACCCCGACCCCATTCGAGAACACGCAGACCAAGCCAAAGGAATCAACCATGACGAGCAAGCACGACACCGCCGACCAGGCGCTCACCCTCGCCGACCGGGTGCAGGCCGACCGGGTGCACACCTCCCTCTACACCGACCCGGCCATCTTCGAGACCGAGATGGACAAGATCTTCGCCAGCACCTGGGTGTGGGTTGCCCACGCCAGCGAAGTGCCTGAAGCCGGCAGCTACAAGAACACCTACATCGGCCGCCAGCCGGTGATCGTGGTACGCGACCGCAAGCAGAAGGTGCATGTGCTCCTCAACCGCTGCCGCCACCGTGCCGCCACCGTGTGCGAAGGCAAGAAGGGCAAGACCAACAGCTTCGTGTGCCCCTACCACGGCTGGAGCTACTCGCTCGACGGGGCGCTCCGCGGCGTGCCGCACCCCGAGAGCTACGCCGACCAGCTCGAGAAGGGCGAACTGGGCCTCGTCAGCCTGCGCGTCGAGGAATACGCCGGCATGCTCTTCGCCACCTTCAAGGACGACATCGAGCCGCTGGTGGATTACCTCGGCCCCGCCAAGAAGTGGATGGACCTGTTCATGAAGCAGGGCGGCGGCTTCCCCATCAAGGTGGCCGGCGAGCACCGCTTCCGCTTCCCGGGCAACTGGAAGATCCAGCTCGAGAACACCACCGACGCCTATCACTTCCCGCTCGTCCATAAATCCTTCCTGTCGTCCGTGGATCAGCAGACCGTCGAGATGCTCGACTTCGTCGGCGGCCCCGGCTACGTGGAAGAGCTCGGCAACGGCCACAGCGTGATGGTGATGATTCCCCAGCTGGTGGACCTGGAAGCCAACCTCGACGCCCCGATCCCCGAACGCTTCGCCGAACTGGCCCAGGCACTGCGCGACGAGGGCTACGAGGATCTGGAAGTGCGCCGCATCGTGCGCGCCGTGGGCGGCTCGGGCTTCAACCTCAACATCTTCCCCAACATCGCCTGCTCGATGGCCTTCTTCCGCGTGCTGCAGCCGATCTCGGTGACCGAGACGGAGATCCACCACGCGGTGATCACCATGGACGGCGGCCCGGCCGTCGCCAACCAGGCCCGCCTGCGCATGCACGAGCACTTCCAGGGCCCGATGGGCTTCGGCACGCCGGACGACTCCGAAGCCTGGGAGCGCGTCCAGAAGGGCGCCAGCGCCGGCAAGGACCTGTGGATCATGCTCAACCGCGGCCTCGCCGGCGAGAAGCCGACCGCCGACGGCAAGGTGAGCGACGTGAGCGCCGAGACCGGCATGCGCGCCGCCTACCAGCAGTGGAAAAAACTGATGACCGCCTGACCCCGGAGACGACACCCATGAACACCGCACTCATCACCCAAGTGGCCGCCTTCCTGTGGCAGGAAGCCGACATGCTCGACCACGGCGAATACCCCCAGTGGCTCGAATCCTGGACCACCGACGGCCTCTACATCGTGCCGATCAACCCGGACGAGACCGACTTCGAGAACACCCTCAACTACGCCTGCGACAACGCCGCGATGCGCGCCAAGCGCGTGGCCCGGCTGGGCAGCGGCGAATCCATCAGCACCTCGCCGGTGCCGCGCACGATCCGCTCGGTGTCGCGCTTCCGCGTGCTGGCCGACGACGGCGAAGTGGTCACCGTGCGCTGCGCCCAGAACCTGCGCGAGTTCCGCAAGGACGTGCAGAAGCACTACAGCGCCGACGTCACCTTCGAGCTGGTGCGCACCGCGGGCAGCTTCCTGATCCGTCGCAAGATCATCCGCCTCATCAACTCCACCGATACCCTCCAGGGCATCGGCTACATCCTGTAAGGAGCGCCGGCCATGTCGCAGGTCGCACTGGTCACCGGGGCCGCCCAGGGCCTCGGCCACATCATCGCCGGGCAGCTGCTGGCCGCCGGCTTCCGGGTGGCCGTCACGGATCGCACGGACGCCCTCGCCACGGAAGCCGCCGCCAGCCTTGGCGGTGGCGCCAACGTGCTGCCCCTCAAGCTCGACGTGAAGCACAAGGGCGACTTCGAGGCCGCCCTCGCCGCCACGCTGGATCGCTGGGGCGGCCTGCAGGTGGCGGTGAACAACGCCGCGATGACGCCCACCACGCCGGTCATGCAGATCACCCCGGAGGAGTTCGACGAGGTGATCGCGGTCAACCTGCGCGGCACGCTGTTCGGCTGCCAGGTGTTCGGCGCCCACATGGCGAAGGCCGGCTACGGGCGGCTCATCAACCTGGCGTCGCTCGCCGGGCAGAACGGCGGCACGGCATCGGGCGCCCACTACGCCTCGTCGAAGGGCGCGATCCTCACCCTCACCAAGATCTTCGCCCGCGAGCTGGCGGCCTCCGGCGTCACGGTGAACGCCGTCGCCCCCGGGCCGATGGAACTCCCCTCGGTGCGCGCCGCGGTGCCGCCGGAGCGCCTCGAGAAGCTCATCAACGAGATGATCCCGGTGAAGCGCCTGGGCAACCCCAAGTTCGTCGCCGATCTGGTCGTCACCCTCGCCTCCCCCGACGCCGACTTCACCACCGGCGCCACCTGGGATGTGAACGGCGGCATCTTCATGCGCTGAGCCCCCCGACAACCCCAACCCCGAAGAACGCAGGCAGAGATCATGTCCGAAGAAACCCTCAACGTCGTCGTCCGCCGCCGCCAGGAACAAGGCAATGGCGTGCTGGTGCTCGATCTGGCCAGCACCGACGGGCGCGAGCTGCCGCCCTTCGAGGCCGGCGCCCACGTGGATGTGCACCTCGCCGACGGGCTGGTGCGCCAGTATTCCCTGGCCGGCAGCCCGGCCGAGCGCGGCACCTACCGCCTCGGCATCCTGCGCGATCCGGCCTCCCGCGGCGGCTCGGTGGCGGCCCACGCGCAGCTGCACGAAGGCACCCAGCTTCGCATCGGCCTGCCGCGCAACCACTTCCCGCTGGCGATGGACGCCCGTCACACCGTGCTGCTGGGCGGCGGCATCGGCGTCACGCCGATGATCGCCATGGCCTGGGCGCTGTTTGGCGCCGGCAAGGACTTCGAGCTGCACTACTGCGGCCGCAGCCGCAGCGCCACCGCCTTCATCGACGAGCTCGCCGCCAGCCCCTTCGCCGACCGGGTGCATCTGCACTTCGACGACGAAGCGCCGGAACAGCGCCTCGACCTTGCCACCGTGCTGGGCGGGCCCAAGGCCGGCACCCACGTCTACACCTGCGGCCCGTCGGGCTTCATGGAGTGGGTGATTGGCGAAGCCAAGCGGCTCGGCGTGCCCGAGGCGCAGATCCACAAAGAGTATTTCCAGGCCACCACCGACACCGCCGGCGCCGCCTTCGAGGTGGTCGCCAAGAAGAGCGGCAAGACGGTGCAGGTGGCCGACGGCCAGAGCATCGTTGATGCCCTCGCCACGGTGGGCATCAAGGTCACCGTGTCCTGCGAGCAGGGCGTGTGCGGCACCTGCCTGTGCACGGTGCTCGAAGGTGAACCCGACCACCGGGACGTCTTCCTGACCGACGACGAGAAGGCCGACAACGACCAGATCCTGCTGTGCTGCTCCCGCGCCCGGAGCCCCAAGCTGGTGCTGGACATCTGAGCCCCCCAAAGAGAGAACGAGGAGAACACCATGACCGACACCGCCGCCTTCCGCGACGCCATGGCCCTGCTGGCCGGCGCCGTCAATGTCATCACCACCGACGGCCCCAACGGCCGGGCCGGCTTCACCGCCACCGCGGTGTGCAGCGTCACCGACCAGCCGCCGACGCTGCTGGTGTGCATGAACCGCGGCTCCTGGGCCCATCCGGCCTTCGAGGGCAACGGCGTGCTGTGCGTCAATGTGCTGGGCGCCGCCCGGCAGGATGTGTCGGGCCTGTTCGCCGACCGCAACGTGACCATGGACGAGCGCTTCGCCCGCGTCGGCGCCCGCCGCCTTGCCACCGGCAGCCCGGTGATCGACGGCGCGCTGGTGAGCTTCGACTGTCGCATCGTCGACACCCACACCGTCGGCTCCCACAGCGTCTTCTACTGTCAGGTGGAAGACGTGGCCCGCGGCGACGCCGGGCGCAGCGGGCTGGTGTATTTCAACCGCGGCTACCACGACGTCGGCGACGCCGTGGCGGCCCACGCCTGAGCGCCGGACCATGCCCAACCTCAACGTCTATGTGGTCGAAGGCTTTGCCGCCGAGCAGAAGGCCGCACTCCTCAAGGGGATGACCGACGCCGTCGTCGAGACCATCGGCGCCCCGCGGGAGAGCGTGCGCATCTTCCTGATCGAACTGGCCCGGGCCCACGTGTGCGTCGGCGGCACCCTGCTTACCGAGGCCGAGCAGCCCGGCGGCCCCACGGTGCACGCGCTCTTGATCGCCGGCCGCACCGATGCCCAGAAGGCAGCGCTGATCGCCGGGCTCACCCGCGTGATCGAGGAAACCCTGCAGGTGCCGGCTGCGCCGGTGCGCATCATGATCCTCGACGTGCCCAACACCGACTTTGGCCTGGGCGGCCTGACGGCCCTCGCCCGGGGCCGCTGAGAACACCCTAAACGACGTGAAAAAAATGGCTGGTATTCACGTCGCGCTGTGTGTATAAACGTGAACATTCACGTGAATAACAAATTAAAACCAAAAAAGAGATCCGCTTAAGCGGAGATTGCCTGATCCCATTTGGAGCAATTTTTCTGGAGGATACACCCATGAAACTCAAGCACGTGGCAGGTTCGTTGTTGATCGGAGCGTTGTCGCTGGGCGTCGCCCATGCAGACATCAAGATCGGGGTGGTGTCTTCCTCCACCGGCCCGATCGCCATGGTCGGCATCCCGCAGAAGAACACCGTCCCGCTGTTGCCCACCAAGGCCGGCGGCCAGACCATCCGCTACATCTCCCTCGACGACGGCAGCGACCCCACCGCTTCGGTCGTGGCGGTGAAGAAGCTCATCAGCGAAGAGAAGGTGGACGCCATCATCGGCCCCTCCGGCTCGCCCAACGCGATGGGCGTGATCCAGTTCGTCGCCGAAGCCGGCGTGCCGCTGCTGGCGCCGGTGGGCACCGCCGCGGTGGTGCTGCCCATGAACGACCAGAAGAAGTGGGTCTTCAAGACCACCCAGAACGACAGCCTGATCGCCACGGCGCTCCTCGACCACATGGCGAAGACCGGAGTGAAGACCCTCGGCTTCATCGGCACCGCCGACCCGTATGGCGAAAACTGGGGCAAGGTCGTCGCCGACGGCGCCGCCAAGAAGGGCATCAAGATCGTCGCCGACGAGCGCTTCCAGCGCCAGGACACCTCGGTCACCGCCCAGGCCCTGAAGGTGATGGCGGCCAAGCCCGACGCCGTGCTGATTGCCGCCCCCGGCACCCCCGCCGTGCTGCCCCAGCTGGCGCTGGTGGATCGCGGCTACAAGGGCAAGTTCTACCAGACCCACGGCGCCGCGCTGCCTGATTTCCTCAAGCTCGGCGGCAAGAAGGTGGAAGGCACGATCCTCGCCGCCAGCCTGATGCTGGTGCTCGACCAGGTGCCCGACAGCCACCCGTCCAAGAAGATCGCCAGGAACTACGTGGCGACCTACGAGAAGACCTACGGCGCCGCGCCGGCCACCTTCGGCGGCAACATGTTCGACGCCGGCCTGCTGCTGGAGCGCGCTATCCCCACCGCGCTGGCCAAGGGCAAGCCGGGCACGCCGGAGTTCCGCTCGGCGCTGCGTGATGCCCTCGAGCAGACCCACGAGATGCCCGCCACCCAGGGCGTCTACAACATGACGCCGGCCGACCACAGCGGCTTCGACGAACGGGGCCGCGAGCTGATCACCGTCACCAACGGCACCTGGACCCTCCTGAAGTAAATCCGCGCCGATCCGGGGCCGCAGCGCCCCGGAGCCTCTGCAACTGCAAGTCGGCGGCCCTGTGCCGTCGCCGACGGGGAAACTCATGGACGTTCAGATTGCATTGATGCTCGCCCAGGACGGCCTGACCAACGGGGCGATCTACGCGCTGCTGGCGCTGGCCCTGGTGCTGGTATTCGCGGTGACGCGGGTGATCTTCATCCCCCAGGGCGAGTTCGTGGCCTACGGCGCCCTTACCCTGGCGATGATGCAGGCCGGCACCGTGCCGGCCACGGTCTGGCTGCTGGCCGGCATGGGCGCCACCGCGGCGCTCATCGACGGCGGCCTCGCCCTGCGGGCCGGGCAGCCGCGCAAGCTGGTGGGCGTGCTGGGCTGGAACCTCGGCTACCCGCTGGGCCTCGCCGCCCTGCTTGCCGCGCTTCCGGTGAAGGACATGCCGCTCGCCGCCCAGGTGCTGCTGGCCCTGGCGGTGGTGGTGCCGATGGGCCCGCTGATGTACCGGCTGGTGTTCCAGCCCATCGCCGCGGCGCCGATCCTGATCCTGCTCATCGTGTCGGTGGCGGTTCATGTGGCGATGGTCGGCCTGGGCCTGCTGTTCTTCGGCGCCGAAGGCCAGCGCACGCCCGCCTTCAGCGACGCCAACCTGGAGCTCGGCCCGTTGATGGTCTCGGGTCAGACGATCTGGGTGGTGATGTCGTCGGTGGTGTTGATCGTCGGGCTCTACCAGTTCTTCGAGCGCACGCTGTACGGCAAGGCGCTGCGCGCCACCGCGATCAACCGGGCCGGCGCGCGGCTGATGGGCATCTCGCCGTCGCTGGCGGGCAAGCTCACCTTCTTCCTGGCGGCGCTGATCGGCGCGCTCTCGGGCGTGCTGATCGCCCCGATCACCACCATCTACTACGACACGGGCTTCCTCATCGGTCTCAAGGGCTTCGTCGCCGCCATCATCGGCGGACTGGCGAGCTACCCGCTGGCCGCCGTGGGCGCGGTGCTGGTGGGCCTGCTGGAATCCTTCTCGTCCTTCTGGGCCAGCGCCTTCAAGGAAGTCATCGTGTTCACCCTGATCATCCCCGTGCTGCTGTGGCGCTCCCTCACCAGCCGTCACGTGGAGGAGGAAGAATGAGAACCGACCGTCTCGTGCAGGGCGTGTTCGTCGCCCTGCTGCTCGTCCTGCCGGCCGTGCTCGCGCCGTTCTACGTGACGCTGCTCAACTACATCGGCCTGTACGCGCTGGTGGCGCTGGGGCTGGTGCTGCTCACCGGCGTGGGCGGGCTGACCAGCTTCGGCCAGGCCGCCTTCGTGGGGCTGGGCGCCTACACAACGGCGGTGCTCAGCACCACGCCGGAGCTGCCGGGCTGGATCGCCTGGGCAGGTTCCTCGCCGTGGCTCACGCTGCTGGTGGGGCTGGTGTTCACCGCCACGGTGGCGGTGGTGGTCGGCTCGCTGACCCTCAAGCTGTCGGGCCACTTCCTGCCGCTGGGCACCATCGCCTGGGGGATCAGCCTGTACTTCCTGTTCGGCACGCTGGAAAGCCTGGGCGGCCACACGGGCATCACCGGCATCCCGCCGATCACCCTGTTCGGCGTGGTGCTGGATGCAGGCGAGAAGATCTACTACCTGATCTGGGCCTTCGTGATGGTGGCGGTGTTCACAACCCAGAACCTGCTGGATTCCCGCGAGGGCCGCGCGATCCGGGCGCTGA
The DNA here is from genome assembly GCF_030161255.1 of Zoogloea oryzae. Classification (NCBI taxonomy): domain Bacteria; kingdom Pseudomonadati; phylum Pseudomonadota; class Betaproteobacteria; order Rhodocyclales; family Zoogloeaceae; genus Zoogloea; species Zoogloea oryzae. Next base: position 11,961 of record NZ_BSPX01000062.1, on the reverse strand, counting down.
AGGGCGGCATGGTGATGGCCGAGGCGATGGGCGTGGATACGTCCCGCTCGCGGATGATCATCTTCGTGATCGCCGCGCTGCACGCCTGTGCGTCGGGCTGGCTGTACGCCCACATGCAGCGCTTCGTGAACCCCACCCCCTTCGGGCTGCACATCGGCATCGAATACCTCTTCATGGCGGTGATCGGCGGCGCCGGCCACGTGTGGGGCGCGCTGGTGGGCGCCGGGCTCATCACCGTGCTCAAGCAGTGGCTGCAGGACATCCTGCCCAGGCTGCTGGGCGCCAACGGCAACTTCGAGGCCATCGTCTTCGGGATCATGATGGTGCTGGTGCTGCAGCGCGCCCGCGAAGGCCTGTGGCCGGTGCTGAAGAAGCTGGTGCCGGTGAAGGCGCCGCAGAAGACCATCGACCCGGCCGCCGACACCCTGCCCCGCCGGGATCTGCCCAAGGCCGGCGAGGTGATCCTCGAAGCCCGCAACGTGACCCGCAAGTTCGGCGGTCTGGTGGCCAACAACGACATGAACCTCACGGTGAAGGCCGGCGAGATCCTGGCGCTGATCGGCCCCAACGGCGCCGGCAAGAGCACCATGTTCAACCAGCTCTCGGGCGTGGATACGCCCACCTCGGGCGAGGTGCTGTTCCTGGGCAAGCCCGTGGCCGGGCGCGACTCCCGCGAAATCGCCCGGATGGGCATGAGCCGCACCTTCCAGCACGTGCGCCTGCTGCCGACGATGACCGTGCTCGAGAACGTCGCCATCGGCGCCCACCTGAGGGGCGGCAAGGGCGTGTTCCACGCCGCGTGGCGGCAGGACCGCGCCGAGGAAGCCCGCCTGCTGAAGGAAGCCGCCCGCCAGATCGAGCGCGTCGGCCTCGGCAGCCACATGTACGACGAAGCCGGCAGCCTCGCCCTGGGCCAGCAGCGCATCCTCGAGATCGCCCGCGCGCTGTGTTCCGACCCGTGCCTGCTGCTGCTGGACGAGCCCGCCGCCGGCCTGCGCCTCAAGGAGAAGGAAGCCCTCGGCGACCTGCTCCGCAAACTCCGCGCCGAAGGCATGGCGATCCTGATCGTCGAGCACGACATGGATTTCGTGATGGGGCTGGTGGATCGCGTGGTGGTGATGGAGTTCGGCCAGAAGATCGCCGAAGGCCTGCCCGACGAAGTCCAGCGCGACCCCGCCGTGCTCGAAGCCTATCTGGGAGGAGTATGAGATGACCCCCACGCTCACTCTGTTCGTGGAGGCTTGGCTTTGCACAGCCAAGCCGTTCGGAAGGCACAGCGCGCTGCGCTGCGAAACCCCTTCCTCACCCCCAAAAGGGGGCGCAGGCCTCCCTTGGGGCGGCCCGGCAGGAGGCCTGTGATGACCAACCAAACAAAGAACCCCGTGCTGCAGATCGACCGCCTGTGCGTCTCGTACGGCAAGGTCGAGGCGCTTACCAACGCCAGCCTCACCGTGGGCGAAGGCCAGATCGTCACGGTGATCGGCCCCAACGGCGCCGGCAAGACCACCATGCTGTCGGCCATCATGGGCGTGCTCGGCTCCAAGGGCACCGTCCACTTCGACGGCAGCATCGAAGCCGTGCCGGAAGTCGAGCGCCTCGTCGCCCGGGGCATGAACCTCGTGCCCGAAAAGCGCGAGCTCTTTGGCGAGATGAGCGTCGAGGACAACCTCGTCCTCGGCGCCTTCCAGCGCTACCGCATGGGCCATCGCGACCACCCGAAGACCCTGGACGAGATCTACGACCTCTTCCCGCGCCTCAAGGAGCGCCGCACCCAGCTGGCCGGCACGCTCTCCGGCGGCGAGCGCCAGATGCTGGCGGTGGGCCGCGCGCTGATGGCCAAGCCCAAGCTGCTGATGCTCGACGAACCCAGCCTGGGCCTCGCCCCGCTCATCGTGCGCGAGATCTTCCGCATCGTCACCGAGCTGCGCCGGCGCGGCGTGTCGATCCTGCTCGTCGAGCAGAACGCCCGCGCCGCCCTGCAGGTGGCCGACTACGCCTACGTGCTCGAAACCGGCCAGATCGCCATGCACGGCCCGGCCACCCAGCTCGCCGACGACCCGCGGGTCATCGAGGCCTACCTGGGCCTGGGCGGCAAGCACCAGGCCATGCTGTCCACCTGAAACCCACTCAAGGAAACCACGTGATGGAAGCGATGCGCATCATCATGGACGAACACCAGTCCCTCGCCGCGATCATCCACGCCATCCGGCTGATGATCCACGAGATCGGCGCCGGCAAGCTGCAGCCGGATTTCAAGCTCTTCGCCGCGATGGTGAGATACCTCGACGCCTACCCCGAGAAGCGCCACCACCCGAAGGAAGACGCCTTCCTCTTCGCCCCCCTCAAGGCCCGCACCACCCAGGGCGACGCGGCGCTGGCCCGGCTGGAGGCCGAACACGCCCAGGCCGAAGCGCGCATCGCCACCCTGCAGGCCGCCCTCGCCCGCTACACCGACGGCGCACCCGACGGCTTTGCCGGCTTCTCGGCGGCCTTCGACGACTACGCCGACTTCTACCGCAACCACATGCTGCTCGAAGAACGCGAGATCCTGCCGCTGGTGAAGAAGCACTTCACCCCCGACGACTGGGCCGCCGCCGACGCCGGCTTCGCCGCCACGCCCGACCCGATGGGCGGCACCCGCACCACCGGCTCGGACGAAGACTTCCGGCGCATCTTCTCGAAGCTCGTCGCCGCCGCGCCCGCGCCCATCGGCCTGGGCGGCGGGCCGTATCAGGACGACTGAACCGACGGCGGCCATCGCCGGTTCCTGAACGTCATCGCCGTCATGTATCCTTCCGCACCGGCTTTTCCGCGCCGCAACCAGCCGGCGCGCAGCCCGTTCACCCGTCCCAAGCCATGAGCGCCACCAAGAAAACCAGCCGCTTCCTGCCCGAGCACGAAGATTTCAGCTACGAGGAATTTCCCTTCTACTGGCTCGCCCGCGTCCACGCGATCTACTCGCTGGAAATGGAGAAAGTCCTCAAGAAGCTCGGCACCGACATCCCCACCCGGCGCGTGCTGCTGATGCTGCGCCTGCACGGCACCGTGAGCGTCTCCGAGCTCGCCACCCACGCCATCATCAAGCTGTCGACCCTCACCCGCATCGTCCAGCGCATGCGCGAGGAAGGCCTCGTCGAAACCCGCACCAACGCCGACGATGCCCGCATCACCGACGTGCTCGTCACCCCGAAGGGCGAGGCGCTCACCGACCGCATCCAGGAAGCCACCAAGAAGATCTACGTGAAGGGTTACAGCAACCTCACCGACACCCAGCTCGCCAAGCTGACCCAGACCCTGCAGGTGATGTTCCACAATTTCAGCGACGGCTGAGCGGCACCCGCAACACCCGGGCGACATGCCGCAGCGCAGCTGGCGGCCCGGTTTTCCGCCTCCTCCCCGGCGCTGCCGCGGCACCAGCCCGGCAGGCCGCGCATCCCAAGCCTCCCCCCGCCGAAACCTCGCCGACCGGGCTACCCACGCCCATGACGGCCGCCGCAATCGCTGAAACGCTTTTCAGCAGCGGATTTTCCAGTTAAAAGACCGGCCTCTGGCACACCGCTGTCGCCATCCGCCGGCCTTGCCCAGAAAAATTGCCGTGCAGGCGAACCCACCCCGGCGATTCGCGTCGAACAGTCTCAACCTGCCCACAACGTCACGCAAACGCCCGCTTCCGATGCCCCACAACGTCTCCCTGATCGCCCTCATCGCCGCCGGTCTCGGCCTTGCCATGCTGCTCGGCCTCCTCGCATCGCGCCTGCGGGTGCCGCCGCTCGTCGGCTATCTGCTCGCCGGCGTGATGATCGGGCCGGGCACCCCCGGCTTCGTGGCCGACGTGGCGCTGGCCGGCCAGCTGGCCGAGATCGGGGTGATGCTGCTGATGTTCGGCGTCGGCCTGCACTTCTCGCTGGATGATCTGCTGGCCGTGCGCAAGATCGCCGCACCCGGCGCCGTGGTACAGATCGCGGCGGCCACCGTGCTGGGCGGGGCGGCGGCGGTGAGCTGGGGCTGGCCGGTGGGCGAGGCGGTGGTGTTCGGCCTCGCGCTGTCGGTGGCAAGCACGGTGGTGCTGCTGCGGGCGCTGGAATCCAAAGGCATCCTCGATTCCACCAACGGCCGCATCGCGGTGGGCTGGCTGGTGGTGGAAGACCTGGCGATGGTGCTGGTGCTGGTGCTGCTGCCGGCCCTCGCTCCGCTCCTGGGCGGCAACGACTCCGCCCCGGCGGCCGACGCCTCCACCCTGGCCCTCACGGTGGGTATCACCTTCGCCAAGGTGGCGGCCTTCATCGCCACCATGCTGGTGGTGGGGCGCCGGGCGTTTCCGCGCCTGCTGTGGCTGGTGGCCAGGACCGGCTCACGGGAGCTATTCACCCTCTGCGTGGTGGCCGCGGCGGTGGGCGTGGCCTACGCGTCGGCGCTGCTCTTCGACGTGTCCTTTGCCCTGGGCGCCTTCTTTGCCGGGATGATGATGCGCGAGTCGGAGTTCAGCCACCGGGCGGCCGAGGATTCGCTGCCGCTCCGCGATGCCTTCTCGGTGCTGTTCTTCGTGTCGGTGGGGATGCTGTTCGACCCGGCCGTGCTGATGGAATCGCCCCTCAAGGTGGTGGTGGTGGTGGCGATCATCCTGATCGGCAAGACGCTGGCCGCGGTGGCGCTGGTGCTGGCCTTCCGCTACCCGCTCAACACCGCCCTCACGGTGGGTGCGAGCCTTGCCCAGATCGGCGAGTTCTCGTTCATCCTGGCCGGGCTGGGGCAGGCCCTGGGGCTGATGAGCGCCGAGGGGCAGAACCTGATCCTCGCCGGGGCGATCATCACCATCGCCCTCAACGCCGCTCTGTTTGCCGCCATCGAGCCCGCCCAGGTGTGGGCGCGGGCCCATTCGGCGTGGGCGCGTCGGCTCGACCTGCGGGACGACCCGCTGGCCGCCCTGCCCATGACCACCGACCGCAAGCTGCTCTCGGGGCAGGTGGTGGTGGTGGGTTTCGGCCGCATCGGCAAGCACATTGCGTCGGTGCTGGAGGAGCGCCACATCCACTACATCATCGCCGACAGCAACCGCGAGGTGGTCGAGGCGGTGCGCCGCTCCGGCAAGCCGGCGGTGAGCGGCGACGCCTCCGACCCCATCGTGCTGGTGCAGGCCCACATCACCAAGGCGGCGATGCTGGTGGTCACCATCCCCGACCCCATCGCCAGCCGGCAGATGGTGGATATCGCCCGCAAGCTCAACCCGCACATCGAAACCGTGCTCCGCGCCGACACCGAAGACGGCGCCGAGCTGCTGCGGCGCGACAAGATGGGCGAAGTCTTCGTGGGCGAGCAGGAACTCGCCCGCGGCATGGCCCGCTACATCTCCGGCCGGCTGGCGGTGCGCGAAGGCTGACGCCGCCGCCCTGTAGGTCGGACTTCAGTCCGACAAACCCTGCCTGCTTGACCCGCGCTGTCGGACTGAAGTCAGACCTACGGGGTGTGCGGTGATCGGCACGCCGCAGACAAACATCCGGCCCCGATCGAACTTCGCCCCAATCCTTGCGTGCCGGGCAGACCCCGCCGCGGGGACCATCGGCATGCACCACCCTGCGCACCTCTCCCGCCCCCCAGCGAAGCCGCTATCTGTAGGTCGGACTTCAGTCCGACAAACCCTGCCTGCTCGACCCACGCTGTCGGGCTGAAGTCTGACCTACGGGGTGTGCGGTGATCGGCAAGCCCGGCCGCCACCGCTCCGCCCTTCAATACGGACGGCCGTCCTTGTGCAGGAAGCGCCAGCCGCCCTCACCCATCACCGCCTGCAGGTCTTCGTCCGGGTAGCTCGCGCTGTCGCCCGGCGTGCGGTCGCCCACTTCCAGATACACCGCTTCATCCGCGCCGTCGTTGCGCAGCTGGTGCGCGTCGCCCGTGCCGGCCTTGAAGCCGGCGCACATGCCCGGCGCCAGGCGCGTCTCGCCGGCATCGGTGACCAGCGTCGGGTTGCCTTCCAGCACCAGGATGAACTCGTCCTGGCGGGTGTGGGCGTGGCGCAGGGCCGACACTGCCCCCGGCGCCAGCCGGGTGAGATTGACCCCGAAGTTGGTCAGCCCGAACAGATCGCCCAGCGGATGCTTCACCCGCCCCGCCATGCGCGAGGCGAAGGGCTCAGGATAGATCGACGGCCGGACGCGCGGCGGCGCCTCGGCAGCGAAGATGGCGACGGGATGGGTGGGTTCGGTCATGGGCTTCACCTGTTGCGGGTTGAGTGAGACCACGAGTGTCCGGGTGCCGTTGGCGACGTCAAGCCCCCGGCGCGGGCCTGGCTGCCCCCCGACCAGCGGCAAACCGAAACACTGACGTACCCGACGATTTCGGCTCGTGCCGCGTCTGCACGCTCCGCAAGGGCTATCCGACCTACCGATTCATCCCGAAGCGGGGTTCGGCTAACCGCCCATCTCAAGCCCCCAGCCCACCCTCCGGCAATTCATCCAGCGCCGGACACGCCGCCAGCCTTGCCGCTGGCACATCCTCCAGCAGCACCTCGGCCACGCGGCTGTCGATGCGGCCGTCGTCGGCCATGCGGCGGATGAAGTTGCTGACTTCGGCGTCGCCGAGGCCCTGCCGGTAGGGGCGCTCCTGGACCATGGCCTGGAAGATGTCGGCGACGCGCAGGATCGACGCCTCGAAGGGCATCTCGGCGGCGGTGAGGTGGAAGGGGTAGCCGCTGCCGTCGGGTTCCTCGTGGTGATAGGCGGCCCAGCGGGTGATCTCCTCGAAGCCGCGGATGCCGTGGAGGATCTGGAAGGTTTCGTAGCTGTGGGTGTTGATGATCTTGCGCTCGGCGGCGTCGAGGCGGCCGGGCTTGTCGAGGATCTCGTCGGGGATGCGCAGCTTGCCCAGGTCGTGGAGCATGCCGGCGATCTCGAGCTTGTCGCAGTTGTCGGGCGATACGCCCAGGCGCTCGGCCAGGTGGCGGGCGAGGCGCGCCACGCCCAGGGAGTGCTCGGCGGTGAAGGGGCTCTTGGCGTCGACGATGCGGGCGAAGATGCCCGCCAGATGCTTGAGCTCGTCGGTGTTGGCCGGGTAGTCGCGGGCGGTGGCGAGGGATTCGACCATCCGGGCCTGGATGGAGCGGGGTTCGAGGTCGAGCCAGAAGGCTTCGGTGTGGGAGGCGTCGAGGAAGAGCTCGACCAGCTCGGGCGAGAAATACGTGCCGGCGTGCTCGGTGATGCGGGCGCGGATGTCGTCGGTGAACAGCAGCAGCGAGTTGTCGGCGTAGTGGCTGGCGGCGAGCGCATCGACCCGGTCCACCAGGTAGATTAGATTGGCGGCGCGCAGGGTGTCGGGATCAACGTCGCCGACGGGCAGCGCGTCCCAGCGGGTGTGGTGGTAGCGCACCGGCTCGGCCATGGCTTCGAGGGGGCCAAAGCCCTTGAGCAGCGCGTGGCCGACCTCGCAATGCCCCTGGGAGCCGTTCCAGTCGAAGGTTTCGACAAGGTTGCAGTGGGCCCGGGTGGAGGAGACGCCGATGTCGTGGAGCATGCCCAGATCGAGCAGGAAGGCGGTTTCGGTTTCCGGCAGGCCGGCGACCCGGCCGCATTCGGCGGCCATGATGCCCACCCGCTTGCCGTGGGCGACGTCATCGACGCCCACCAGATCGAGGGCGTCGGAGAGCGCGTAGATGACGTGGCGCAGGTCGGCGAACAGGGTCATGGCGGCGCCTTACGGGGTGACGGGGATGTGTGCTTTAACGTCGGACAGACGCCGGACTGAAGAGGTTCGCCCCTGATGCCCCTCAAGCTCACATCACGTGGCAGCGCCCCATCTGGCGCGGCGTTGCCAACCGTGAACAAAAAAGGGGCACCCGGATGGGGTGCCCCTGCCCTGCGCGGAAAGGCGGATTTCAGCGCAGCGTGGCGATGCAGGCCCGCCCCTTTCGTCAGTCGCCGCTTCGGGATGTCCCGTTCCAGAATCGCTCCATCGCGATGTAGGCGTAGGACGCCGACCAGCCGATGAGGAGCAGCCCGTTGAGCGCCTCGGCGCCCGCCAGCAGGCGCATGTCGCCGCTGGGCACCACGTCGCCGTAACCCAGCGATGTGAAGGTCTCTGCCGAGAAATACAGGGCCACGTCGAACCCGAAGCGCGCCGGATCGCCCAGCATGCCGAGCCCGCCCACCCGCACCAGCGCGACGATCGCCAGCGCGTAAAGGCCGATCTCCGCCACATGAGCCACGAAGGCGGCGATGATCACCACCACCAGCTTGGCCCGCGGCCGGATGCCCAGCGCCGGCAGGCCCGCGGAGAGCCAGCGCAGCACCTCGTAGTGCAGCACCGTGGTGAGCACCAGCAGGACGAGGCAGACGAGGGCGACGACGAGCATGGCGGGCGGCCGGGTTCAGCCGACCGACGACATCCGCGCTTCGAGCCGCGGCGTGTCGAGCAGGCGGCGCAGGCGCTTGCCCAGCGGGCGCTCGACGCCCACGTGGATCGCCCACGCCAGCGCCGCCACCGCCGCGACCACCAGCGCCATCGCCAGCGGCACGCTGCCGAGGGCCATGCGCAGCTGCTCGAAGAGCATCGCGCCGAAGAACTGGTGGATCACATAGACCGGATAGGTGAGCGCGCCGGCGTAGAAGGTGATGGCCGAGGCGCGCATCGTGAAGCGCCCGGAGGCGATCATCCAGAACACGCCGAACACCGCCGTCACCACCATGCCCACCACCACCGGACGCAGCGCCACGGCCTCGGGGCCGGTGCCCTGGGCGGCGGCATCGCCCAGCGCGTAGATCAGCGCCAGCACGAAGGACGCCGCCAGCAGCGCGTAGCGGCCGAGGGTCTCGCCCTGGGTGCGGATCAGGTAGAACACCCCGCCCGCCACGAAGAACGGTGCCCATTTGGCGTTGAGCCAGAACTGCACCGGCCACATGGGTTTGACCGCATTGATGGCGCTGATCGCCAGCCAGCCCACCAGCAGCCAGGGCAGGCGGTGCATCAGCCCCAGGCGCAGGGCCACCCACACGAAGATGTAGAAATGCAGCTCGTAACCCAGCGACCAGTAGGCGCCATCCACGTAGGGCGCGTCGAACCAGTGGGCGAGCATGGTGAGGTTGATGAGCCAGTCGCGCATCGACACCATGAACTGCCCCTCGCCCAGCAGCCAGGCGGTGCCGGCGGTGAGCGTGGCGCCCACCCACAACGTGGGGTAGAGCCGCGCCACCCGCGAGGCGACGAAGGCCCGGGGTGTGGCGTCGTGGGCCGACATGAGGATCACGAAGCCGCTGATCACGAAGAACAGATGCACCCCCAGGTAGCCGTAGCGGGCCACGAGCTCGATGGCCGGGTAATCCACGCCCTGCATCCACCCGGCCCGGGGCGCCCGCGAGAAATAGTGGAAAACCAGCACCGCCAGACAGGCGATGCCGCGCAGGAAATCGATTTCGTTGAAGCGGAGGGCTTGCGACTTCATGGGGCGGGGCGGCGGGATATCGGGATTGGGCCCTGAGGCGGGGTCTGGGTGGCCGCAGCGATCAGCGCGGCCAGCTCGGCATAGCCGGCGGGGTTGAGATGCACGCCGTCGGCGCTGGCAAAGCGGGCGTCGAGGGCACCGCTCGCGTCGGCCAGGGTTTCGGTGCTCACGAAGCGGCAGCCGGGCCGCGCGGCACAGGCTTCGGCCAGCAGGCGGTTCGCTTCGCGGGTGGAGTGTACGGCATTGCCGCCAGAACGCACGGTAGGAATACCCAATAGCACTACGACAGTCCGTTGCGGGATGTAACCGAGAATCCGCCCGACCGCATCCGCCACCGCTGCCGGCGCCCGCCCCTGGGCCAGATCGTTGCGCCCGGTGAGCAGCACCACCTGCCGCACCCTGAGCGGCGCGGTGTAGTCGGCCACCCGCTCGGCCAGATGGGCGGCCGTCTCGCCGCCGATGGAGAAGTTCACCGACCCCGGCAGCAGCGAGGTGGGAAAGCCGTGGAGATGGCTGTCGCCCAGCAGCAGCGTGTCGTCGCTGCCGATCAGCGCATCGCCGCGCCGGTAGAGCGTGTGCAGGGTGTCTTCGAGCCGGGTCTGGCCCGGGGCCGGGGTGCCCAGCCGCCAGGCCACCCGGTCCGCCAGCGAAAAATAACGGGCCGGATCGGCGGCGAGGAAGCCCGCCGCCAGCACCGCGCCCACCAGAATCGCAGCCAGCCTCATGCCGCGCCCCGAGGCTCAGTCGGCGCCATGGCCGATGATCGCCTTGGTCTCGAGGTATTCCTCGATGCCCCAGGCGCCCCACTCCCGCCCCAGGCCGGACTGCTTGTAGCCGCCGAAGGGCGCGGTGGTATCCACCGGCGCGCCGTTGAGATGCACGTTGCCGGTACGCAGGCGCCGGGCCACGCGGCGGGCGCGGGCGAGGTCCGACGACGACACGTAGCCCGACAGCCCATAGGGCGTGTCGTTGGCGATGCGCACCGCGTCGTCTTCGTCCTGGTAGGCGATGATCGACAACACCGGGCCGAAGATCTCCTCCCGGGCGATGGTCATCGCGGGCGTGACGCAGCTGAAGATCGTCGGTCGCACGAAGTAGCCGCGGGCGATGCCGTCCGGCCGCCCCGGCCCGCCGGCCACCAGTTTCGCGCCCTCGGCGATGCCGCTCTCGATCATCTGCTGCACGCGGGCGAACTGGGCGCCGTTGGCCACCGGGCCGAGCGTGGTGGTCTCGCCCTGGGGGTCGCCCACCACCAGCTTGCCGAGGGTCGCCGCGGCGATGGCCTCGACCTCATCGAGCCGGCTTTCGGGCACCAGCATGCGTGAGGGGGCGTTGCAGTTCTGGCCGCTGTTGAGCATCAGGGTCAGCACGCCCTGCTTCACCGCGCGGGGGAAGTCCGCGTCGTCCAGCAGGATGTTGGCGGACTTGCCGCCCAGTTCCAGCGCCACCTTCTTTACCGTATCGGCGGCGGTCTTCATCACCAGCTTGCCGGCGCGGGTGGAGCCGGTGAAGGACACCATGTCCACGTCCGGATGGGCCGTGAGCGGCGCGCCGACGCCTTCGCCGTCGCCCTGCACCAGGTTGAACACCCCCGGCGGCACGCCCGCGTCGTCGAGGATCTCGGCCAGCACCACGGCCGACAGGGGCGCCAGCTCGCTGGGCTTGAGCACCATGGTGCAGCCCGCCGCCAGCGCCGGGGCGATCTTGCAGGCCATCTGGTTGGCCGGCCAGTTCCAGGGGGTGATGAGGGCGCACACGCCGGCCGCCTCCTTCACGATGAGCGTGGTGCCCTGCAGGCGCTCGAATTCCATCTCCTTCAGCGCCGCCGCCACGGCCCGGAAGTGCCCGAGGCCCGACGCCACCTGGGCGCCGCTCGCCAGCATCTTGAAGGGCGCGCCCATCTCGGCGGTAATGGCCTTCGCCATGTCGTCGAAACGCTTCTTGTAGGCCACGCCGATGCGGGCGATGAGGTCCAGCCGCTCCTCGCGGGTGGTGGCCGAGAAGGCCGGGAAGGCCGCCTTGGCCGCGGCCACCGCGCGATCCACGTCGGCCGCGGCGCCCATGGCGATCACGCCCGCGGGCGCTTCGGTGGCGGGGTTGATGACCTCGCGCCGGGCGGAGGAAGAAGGCTCGACCCACTGGCCGTCGATGTAAAACTGCTGCTGATGCATGCTGTCCCCTGCTGTTGTTCTTTCGAGGGGCATAACTTAGCCGGGACTGGCCGGCATGGGAAGGGCGGGGGCTCAGCAGAGGTAGGTCGATTGGCGTAGCAGAGGTAGGTCGGGTGAGCGCAGCGTAACCCGACAGCCCGGCGGATCGTCGAGCGCGATCGGACGAGGCAGCCGGCCTTGACGTCGGGTTACGCTGCGCTAACCCGACTCTAAGGACTTCCCCGTCAAGCACCGTTTTTCCATGCCCGGCCGCCAGGCCGGTTTTTCTTTCCTGCTCACCTGCGACTCCTTCCTGGCACTGCACGCACGCGACGGATCGGACAGACAGACTGCCTCTCTCTAATCGGCCTTGATCGGGTCTCG
>NZ_BSPX01000061.1:0-30506 GCF_030161255.1 Zoogloea oryzae | reverse complement strand
GGTCGCCGGCCAGCGCCTGCGCGCCGCCGACGACGCCCCCCAGCCCCCGGAAGCCCTGGCGCGCCGCCTGATCGAAGCAGTGCCGCTGCACTGATGTCCCGTCCGACCCGCCTCCGGGAGCGGCTCCGGCGCTGGCTGTTCCGCGTCAGCGGGCCCGAGCCGACGCCGATCCGCCTCGGCCAGCGGCGCATCTTCGTGCTGCCCACGCGCTTCGGCCTGGCGCTGGGCGCAACCCTCATGGCCATGCTGCTGGCGTCGATCAACTACGGCCTCAGCCTCGGTTTCGCCCTCACCTTCCTGATCGGCAGCGTGGCGTGGATCAGCATCCACCACGCCTTTCGCAACCTCGTCGATCTCGCCATCAGCCCGGGCCGCAGCGACGCCGTCTTCTGCGGCACGCCGGCGCGTTTTGGCGTCGTGCTGCACAACCCAACCCTGCGCCCACGGCTCAGCCTGAAGATCTGGCCCACCGGCGTCCCCAACGGCGACGCACCCTTCGATATCCCCGCCGAAGCCTCCGCCGCCCCCGAGGTGGCCGTCGCCACCCACGTCCGCGGCTGGCTGCAGCTGCCCCAGCTCACCCTCGAAACCCGTCACCCGCTGGGGCTGATCCGGGCCTGGAGCCTGTTCCAGCCCGACCAGCAATGCCTCGTCTACCCAGCCCCCGAGGCCGACGCGCCCCCCCTGCCCCACGGCGACGATCCCCGCCCCGGGCAGGGCGGACGTGGCCGCGGGCGTGACGACTTCTCGGGGCTGCGCCATCACCAGCCCGCCGATTCGCCCCGGCACGTGGCCTGGAAGACGGTCGCCCGCGGGGGGCCCTGGCGCACCAAGGAATTCGAAGGCGCCGGCAGCCAGGCCGTGTGGCTCGACTGGCATCACCTGCCGCCGGCGATGGGCGTGGAAGCCCGCCTGTCGCGCCTCGCCCGCTGGGTGATCGACGCCGACGCCGCCGGCGTGGATTTCGGCCTGCGCCTGCCGGGCACCCACCTGACGCCCTCCCGCGGCCCCGCCCACCGCCACGCCTGCCTGGCCGCGCTGGCGCTGTATGGCCTCCCCGCTGGCGACCCGAGGGCGGCCCCGTGAGCCTGCGTCAGGACCAGATCGGCTGGCTGCTGGCCACCGCGACGATCACGCTCATTCCCCATTTCGGGCACCTGCCACCGCTCCTCGCCGGCATCGCCGCCGTGCTGGTGGGCTGGCGCGCCCTCATCGCCACCGGCGGACGCCGCCTGCCCCATCGACACGCGCTGTCGGCGCTGGCCGTGGGGATCATCATCGCGGTGCTCGCCGAATACCGCCACTTCTTCGGCAAGGACCCGGGCGTGGCCCTGCTGGCGGGCCTCCTCGGGCTCAAGCTGCTCGAAACCCGGCAGATCCGCGACGGCCGTTCGGTGGTGCTGCTCAGCCTCTTCCTGCAGCTTGCCCAGTTCCTGTATCAGCAGGACATGGCCGTCGCGGCCCTGACCCTGCTCGGGGCCCTCGGCGCCGTGGCGAGCCTGCTCGCACTGCAGAGCCGGGGGAACGCATCGCCGCGCAGCCGCGCCCTCGAAGCCGGCAGGCTGCTCGTCCAGGCGCTGCCGCTGATGCTGGTGCTGTTCATCCTCTTCCCGCGGGTGCAGGGCCCCCTGTGGGGGCTCCCGGCCGACGCCTTCAACCGCGTCGGCGGGCTCTCCGACACCATGGCGCCGGGCGACCTGGCCCGCCTGGGCGAATCCTCGGCGATCGCCTTCCGGGTGGATTTCCAGGGCGAACCGCCGCCCAGCGCCGAACGCTACTGGCGCGGCCCCGTGCTCACCCGCTTCGACGGCCACACCTGGCGGGCCGGGCTGCTGCAACTGGCCGACCAGCCGTCCTACCAGCCCCAGGGCGCCGCCTACGCCTACGCCATCACCCTCGAACCCCACAACCAGCTGTGGCTGCTGGCCCTCGACTTTCCGGCCGTCAGCGCCGGCACGCGCATCTCCAACGATTTCCAGCTCCTCGCCCGCGAGCCCGTGCAGGGCCGCCGCCGGATCGAGCTGGTGTCCTACCCCCACACCCCGGTCGGGCGCGACGAATCCGGCCTGGTGCTGCGTCAGGCGCTGGATCTGCCGCCCCGCTCCAACCCCCGCAGCGTCGAACTCGGCCGCCTGCTGCGCGCCCGCGCCAGCAGCCCTGCCGACATCCCCGATCTCGCCATCGAGCACTTCCGGCGCAGCGGCCTGCGCTACACCCTCGATCCCCTCCCCCTCGGTCGGGACGACGTGGATAGTTTTCTGTTCGACACCCGGCAGGGCTTCTGCGAGCACTTCTCGGCGGCCTTCGTGGTGGTGATGCGGGCCGCCGGCGTGCCGGCGCGGGTCGTCACCGGCTATCAAGGCGGCGAGATCAATCCGGTGGATGGCACCCTGGTCGTCCGCCAGTCCGACGCCCACGCCTGGGCCGAGGTGTGGCTCGCCGGGCGGGGCTGGGTGCGGGTCGACCCGACCGCCGCCAGCGCCCCCCAGCGCATCGAGAACGGCCTCGCCGCAGCCCTGCCCGACAGCGCCCGGCTGCCCCTGCTGGTGCGCGCCGACCTGGCCTGGCTGCACGGCCTGCGCGACCGTCTGGACGCCCTCAACAACCGCTGGAACCAATGGGTTCTCGGGTACAATCCGGCCCGCCAGCGAGCCCTGCTGTCGGGCCTCGGCTTTGGCGATCCGGACTGGCAGAGCATTGCGGCGCTACTCGCCGGTGGCTGCGCCATCGTCATGGGCGCGCTCACCCTGTGGGCCCTGCGCCAGCGCTCCCCCGCAGACGCCATCGACCGCAGCTGGCAGCGTTTCTGCCGGCAGCTGGCCAGCGCGGGCCTGCCTCGCAACAGCTGGGAAGGCCCTCTCGACTACGCCCGCCGGCTCGCCCACGAACGCCCCGACCTGGCCGACACCATCGCCGCCATTGCCGCCGACTACGCCAGCCTTCGCTACGGCCCCGGCGAGGCCGACCCGGACCGCCTGAAACGCTTCCACCAATCCACCAGACACTTCCGCCCCCGATGAACACCCCCACGACCCGCCCGCGCCTTGCGCCGATCCTGCTTGCGGGCCTGCTGTCCCTCTTCGCCACCGCCGGCCACGCGGAGCGCTACGCCGACCGCCCCGAAGCCCAGCAGTTCATCGACGAGATGACCGAGAAGCACGGCTTCGACAAGGACGCCCTCACCTACATCTTCCGCCGCGCCGAATTCCAGCCGTCGGTGATCAAGTACATCTCGCCCCCGAAAGACCCGGGCGTGCGCTCATGGCAGCGCTATCGGAGCCGCTTCATCGAGCCCGTGCGCATCAAGGCCGGCCTCGCCTTCTGGAAGCGCCACGAGGCGACCATCAAGGCCGCCAGCGAGAAATACGGCGTGGCCGAGGAGATCATCGTCGGGATCATCGGCGTCGAGACCATCTACGGGCGCAACACCGGCAACTACCAGGCGGTGTCGGCGCTCTCGACCCTCGCCTTCGACTACCCGCGCCGCGCCGAGCTGTTCCGCGGTGAGCTCGAAGCCCTGCTGCTGATGGCCCGCGAACAGCACCGCGACCCGCTGGACTACCAGGGCTCTTACGCTGGCGCGCTGGGCCTGCCCCAGTTCCTGCCCAGCAGCGTGCGCAACTATGCGGTGGATTTTGACGGTGACGGCCAGATCGACCTGCTGAACAGCCCGGCCGACGCCATCGGCAGCGTGGCCCGCTACATGCAGATGCACGGCTGGGAAACCGGCGCGCCGGTGGCGATCCGCGCAAATGTCGAGCCCGGCGCCAACCTGCCGCCGCTCATCGCCAACGACATCAACCCGGCCTTCGACAACGCGACCCTCGCCGGCTACGGCGTGAAGCCCGCCGACGGCAGCGCGCCCGCCGGCAAGGCCGCCTTCGTCGAACTGGTGACGCCTGGCGAGGACAGCGAGTACTGGCTGGGTTACCAGAACTTCTATGTGATCACCCGCTACAACCGCAGCAGCTTCTACGCGATGTCGGTGTTCCAGCTGGGTGAGGCCGTGAAGGCCGCACGGACGGCGGCCCAGGTCAGCCGGCGCTGACGCCGGCAGGCCGTCAGGCGAAGAGCTCGAGCACCTTCTCGGGCGGGCGGCCAACCACCGCCCGATCACCGCGTACCACGATCGGCCGCTCGATCAGGATCGGGTGCGCCGCGAGCGCATCCAGCCATTCGTCGTTGCTCAGGCTGCGGCCCTTGTAGTCGGATTTGTAGATGTCCTCGCCCTTGCGGACGATGGCCTCGGCGGGCAGTCCGAGTTTTGCCAGCACATCGGCAAGCTCGTCGCGGCTGGGCGGGTTTTTCAGGTATTCCACCACATCGAGCTGGACGCCCTTTTCTTCGAGCAGCTGGCAGGCGCTGCGGCTCTTGCTGCAGCGGGCGTTGTGATACACGCGCACGGATTCGGTCATTGCTAACGGACTTTCGGGTGATTCGGGAAGTTACAGCAGCACGTCTTTCGAGACGCCCCGGCGCTTGATTATCCGGCGCAGCTGGCCGAGCGCTTCGAGCTGGATCTGGCGGACGCGCTCGCGGGTGAGCTCAAGGCTGTCGGCGAGCTCCTCGAGGGTCTGCACCTCGCACTCGTCGATGCCGTAGCGGTGGCGGATCACCAGCCGCTGCTTGTCGCTAAGCTGATTGATCCATTCGCGCACCAGGGTTCCAACCTCCAGATCGTGGATCTGGACATCCGGCGTGTCGGCATCTTCGTCGGCCAGGGATTCGCCGATGGAGAGGGTCGGATCGATGTCGAGGGGCGCGTCCAACGAAGCGGTGTGCTCGTTGAGGGCGAGGATCGCCCGCACGTCGGCCACCGGCCGGGCAAGCTCGCGGGCCACATCCTCGACGGTGGTGTCGCCGTTGCTGGCGGCTTCGAGCTGGCGCTGGCAGCGCAGCACCTGATTGAGTTCCTTCACCACATGTACCGGCAGGCGGATGGTGCGCGACTGGTTCATGATCGCCCGCTCGATGTTCTGGCGGATCCACCAAGTGGCGTAGGTGGAGAAGCGGAAGCCCCGTTCGGGGTCGAATTTCTCGAGGGCGTGGATCAGCCCGAGATTGCCTTCCTCGACCAGATCGAGGAGCGGGATGCCGCGGTTGAGATAGTGTTTGGCGATATTGACGACGAGCCGCAGGTTGCGTTCGATCATCGTCTGGCGGGCGTTGAAGTTGCCTTCCCGGACCTGCCGGGACAACGACAATTCTTCGTCTGCGGTGAGCAGCGGATTGACGCCGATCTCGTTGAGGTAAAGCTGGGTGACGTCACCGAGGAAGTCGGTATCCACCGACGATACGACCGGAGCTTCGAGAAAGACTTCAACCTCCGGGGGTAGATCCGGTTCGGTGTTTTCCATCTCCTCCGGCACTGCCGAATCGAACATGACGCCCTCGCTGTCTCTTTTGGGGAGAAACACCGACAGGCCTGCACCGCGCCTGTCGTCCGTCCGGTATCCACCCAAAAATCGGCGAGGGTGAAATCCGGCGTCTATAGTCGTACTAGCCCTACTCTACCCTGCTTCCCCCGAGACTCGCCAGAATCAGCGGGGAGGGAGATATTTGCCCGGATCGACAGGCTTGCCCTGCCGGCGGATCTCGAAATGAAGCTTGGGCCGATCGCTGTCTGTATCGCCGAGCTCGGCGATCTTCTGACCCTTCGTCACCGCCTGACCTTCCTTGACCAGCAGGTTCTGGTTGTGGGCATAGGCGCTTAGGAAGCTGTTGTCGTGCTTCACGATCACCAGTTTGCCATATCCGCGCAAACCCGTGCCGGCGTAAACCACGCGGCCTCCGGCAGCGGCAAGCACAGGGTCACCCGGCTTACCGGCGATGTCGACGCCCTTGCTGGAAGTGTCGTTGAAACCCGCAATGATTTTGCCGGAAGTCGGCCATGCCCAGTCAATTTTTTCACCGTTTGCGGGTTCGGCCTTGGTATCCGCTTTGGGTTCCGGCTTCACCTCGGGCCGGGTTTCGGGTTTGACCTCGGGTTTCGCTTCCGGCTTCGGATCGACCTTCGCCACCACGACCGGCGCCGCTTCGGGCTTCTGGGCCTGGGCCCAGGCCTGCTCGGAATAAGGCACCTTCCCACCCTTGGGCTCGCGGCGCAGGCCGTCGGGCGAGGTACTGGCCGCGGCGGGCGCGCTGGCAACCGGCGTCACCGGACGCACTTCGACGCCGGAGTTGGTGTTGATCGGCCGCGCCACCGCGCCGGACTCGGGCGGGCGGACACGCAGCTCCTGCCCCACCTCGATCAGATTGGGGTTCTCGAGGCCGCTCCAGGCGGCGATGTCGCGGTAGTTCTGGCCGTGGTCGAGGGCGATGCGGATCAGGGTGTCACCCGGCTTGACGATGTAATACCCCGGACGGGCCACCCGCGGCGGAGGCGCCGGCTGATCAGTGGAGGCCGACGTGGCCGACGAGCCCGGGCGGGAGCGATCGGAGACAGGCGCCGGCGCCTTCGAGGCGCAACCCGCCATCACCAGAGCGACGGCGAAGACGGCAGGAACACGGGCAAACTTGAAACGGGACAACATCATTCGGTCGGGTCAGTCATTCTGTGCCGGGCAGCAGCGGCACGAAGCGCACTGCACTCAGGCGTGTTTCTCGGAGGCCGCGGGACGTACGCTCGATGAGCACCAGGCTCTGGTCGGCGGCGCCCACCGGCAGGATCAGCCGGCCGCCTTCGGCCAGCTGCTCGGTGAGGGCCGGCGGCACCTTGGGCGCGGCGGCGGCAACGATGATCGTGTCGAAGGGCGCGGCTTCCTTCAGGCCGACGCTACCGTCGGCATGTTTCAGGCGGACGTTGGGCAGGCGCAGATGGCGCAGATTGTTGCGCGCCCGGTCGAGGAGCAGGCGCAGGCGCTCGACGGAATACACCTCGGTCGCCACGTGGGACAGCACCGCGGCCTGGTAGCCACAGCCGGTTCCGACCTCGAGCGTCTTGCCGAGTTCGCGGCCGGCGCGCAGCAGCTCGATCATCCGCGCCACCACGAAGGGCTGGGAGATGGTCTGCTGCAGGCCGAGGGGCAGCGCCGTGTCTTCGTAGGCACGGGTCGCCAGGGCTTCCTCGACAAACAGGTGACGCGGTACGGCCATCATCGCCGCCAGCACCTTCTCGTCAC
Source organism: Zoogloea oryzae (assembly GCF_030161255.1). NCBI lineage: Bacteria > Pseudomonadati > Pseudomonadota > Betaproteobacteria > Rhodocyclales > Zoogloeaceae > Zoogloea > Zoogloea oryzae. The sequence continues at coordinate 23,385 of NZ_BSPX01000061.1, read as the reverse complement.
GCACCCCCTGCTCGCGCAGACGCTCGACCATCCGCGCGCGGGAGCGCTGGGCAGTCTGGAGGGCCGTTCGCAAGACCTCGCTGGTCATTTGCCCAGCCAGTCGCGAATGCCGGCAACCTGCCCGTAATGGGTCAAATCGATCTGAAGCGGAGTGACGGACACGTAGCCGTTGGCCACCGCGTGGAAATCGGTTCCTTCGCCCGCATCCTGGGCGCTGCCGGCGGCACCCACCCAATAGACGGTTTCGTTGCGCGGGGTGAGCGACTTGATCGTCGGCTCGGCCTTGTGACGCTTGCCGAGGCGCGTCACCTGGATGCCCTTGATCTGGTCGTAGGGCAGATCGGGCACATTGACGTTGAGCAGCGTGGGCTGCCGTACCGGGTCGCGCTGGAAGCGCTCGACCAGTTCGCGCGCGATGCGCCCCGCCGCGCTGAAATCCGACGCACCCTTGGCCACCAGCGAGATGGCGATGGCCGGCACGCCGAGGAGAAAGCCTTCGGTGGCCGCGGCCACGGTGCCCGAGTAGATGGTGTCGTCGCCCATGTTGGCGCCGTGGTTGATGCCCGAGACGACCATGTCGGGCAGCTCGTCGAGCATGCCGGTGACGGCCAGATGGACACAGTCGGTCGGCGTGCCATTCACATAGTGAAAGCCGCTCGCCGCCTTGCGCAACGACAGGGGACGATCGAGGGTCAGGGAGTTGCTGGCGCCGCTACGGTCGCGCTCCGGGGCCACCACATCGATCTTGCCGACCTCGGCAAGAGCCGCGGCGAGGGCCTGCAGGCCAGGGGCGAAATAACCGTCGTCGTTACTGAGCAGAATGCGCATGGAGGAACCGGAGTCAGGCTTGGCAGGATGGATGCAGGCTCGCCAGACCCGTATCCCGAACAGAATGAAGCCCGGGTAGACGGCAGCGCGCGGCAGACCTTGAACAGTCAGCGAGTTTAGCAGAGTCGGCTTGGCACCTGCTAGGCGCAAACCCCGCCGACCGGCGCGCCGCGCATCAGGCGCCCGGGGGGCTGCCACAATGGCGGATCGATGACGCGGGAACCGATTTCCGGCAGCCGAAGACAAACGCGTCTCGCGACAAAATAAAATCGTCGGGTGCTGTAATTTCCGGCGCCACGCCGCGTCTACCCGAGCACACCAACACCGAGAGCCCATCATGCTGATCCGTCGCCCCGACGACATCCTGCCGTCCGAGATCACCGATCCGGCGGTGTATCACGCCCGCCGCCGCTTCATGGCCCAGGCCGGCACGCTGGCCCTCGCCTCCGCCCTGCCGATCACATCGAACGCCGCCGGCCTCGGCCCGATCGCCGCCAGCCCCCTGAGCACCACCGAGCCGCCCACTTCGCGCCGGGCCGTCACCACCTACAACAACTTCTACGAGCTGGGCACCGACAAGGCCGACCCGGCCGAGAACACCTTCCGCCTCAAGCCCACGCCGTGGACGCTGCGGGTCGAGGGGCTGGTGAACAAGCCTCGCAGCTTCGGCATCGAGGAGCTCATCAAGCTCGTCCCGCTGGAAGAACGCATCTACCGGATGCGCTGCGTGGAAGGCTGGTCGATGGTGATCCCCTGGGTGGGTTTTCCCCTCGCCGCGCTGCTCAAGCAGGTCGATCCCCAGGGCAGCGCCAAGTACGTGGAGTTCGTCAGCCACTACGACAAGGCCACCATGACCCGCGGCGTGCTCGACTGGCCTTATCTCGAAGGCCTGCGCCTCGACGAAGCCCGGCATCCGCTCACGTTGCTGGCGGTGGGCTTGTTCGGCGAGGTGCTGCCGGTCCAGAATGGCGCGCCGGTGCGGCTGGTCGTGCCCTGGAAATACGGTTTCAAGGGCGGCAAGTCGATCGTCGCCATCCGCCTCGTCGAGAAGCAGCCCCTCACCGCCTGGATGAAGGCCGGCCCGTCGGAATACGGCTTCTACGCCAACGTGAATCCGGAGGTCGATCACCCCCGCTGGAGCCAGGCCACCGAACGCCGGATCGGCGAGTTCACCAAACGCAAGACGCTCATGTTCAACGGCTACGCCGACCAGGTCGCGTCGCTCTACAGCGGCATGGATCTGCGCCGCTTCTTCTGATTTCCGATGATGATCAATCCTGGCAGCACCCACCTCGCCGCCATCAAGGCCGCCCTCTTCGCCGCCTGCCTGCTGCCGGCCTTTCTTTTGTGGCGCGGCTTCGAGCTCGACACCCTGGGCGCAAACCCCATCGAGGCCATCACCCGTGGCACTGGCGACTGGACGCTGCGCTTCCTGCTGATCACCCTGGCCGTCACGCCCCTGCGCAAGCTCACCGGCTGGCACTGGGTGGTGCGCCTGCGCCGGATGCTCGGGCTGTTCGCCTTTGCCTATGGCACAGCGCATCTGCTCACCTACCTGTGGCTGGATCAGTTCTTCGACTGGTACGCGATCGCCAGGGACATCCTCAAGCGGCCCTTCATCACCGTCGGTTTTGCCGCGCTGGTGCTGATGGCGCCGCTGGCCGCAACGTCGTCCAACGCCGCCATCCGCCGGCTCGGGGGGCGTCGCTGGCAGGCGCTGCACCGGGCGATCTACCCGATCGCGGTGCTGGGCTGCGTGCATTTCTGGTGGCTGGTGAAGAAGGACATCACCGAGCCGCTGATCTACACGGCGATCACCGCCGCGCTCCTCGGCATCCGTGCCTGGTGGCGCGAGCAGGAGCGACGCAAGCAGCTCGCCGGCGGCTATCTGCCCCAGCCGCCCAGGCTTACGGGAAAGGTGATCCGGATCTTCGCGAAATAGTCCGCTGGGATAGAATGCGCATCCCGTCCGCAAGGATTTCATCCGGCTCAGTCCCGTCATGCGTTTTCAAGGCAGGCTCACCCAGTGGAACGACGCCAAGGGTTTTGGCTTCATCACGCCCAACGGCGGCGGAGGCCGCGTCTTCGTCCATGCAAAATCGTTCCGCGCGGGCGGGCGACGGCCTGAAGAAGGCGAGCTGCTGACCTACGAGCTGGGCGTGGATGGCAAAGGCCGGCCGCGGGCCGACGAGATCGACTTCGTCGGCAAGACCCGGCAAGGCGGCGGCGCCCCGCGGGGCGACAGCAAGGCGGCCCCGCTGGTGGCGGCCGTGTTCAGCGTCGTGCTGATCGGCGCGACGCTCAAGGGCTTCGCGCCCCGCGCGCTGCTGGGGCTCTACGCCGGCGCCAGCGTGCTGGCCTTTCTGCTCTACTGGATGGACAAGCGCGCGGCGCTCACCGACGCCTGGCGCACGCCGGAAAACACCCTCCACCTGTGCGCGCTGGTCGGTGGCTGGCCGGGCGCGGTGGTCGCCCAGCAGGTGTTGCGCCACAAGACGCGCAAGGAATCGTTCCGGGCGGTGTTCTGGGCGACGGTGCTGCTCAACTGCGCAGCCGTCGGCTGGCTGCTCGCGGCCCCCGGCGCAGCCACGCTCCGCGCCGGGTTCGGGATTGGGCTTGGCTGAAAGCGCCGTCAGGCCTTCGGACGGATCGCCGACTTGGGCCGGAAGGCCTTCACCACCGCGTCGTGGGTCTCGATGTAAGGCCCGCCGATGAGATCGATGCAATACGGCACCGACGCGAAGATGCCATGCACCTTCGGGTTGCCGTCGGCGTCCTTCAGGCCTTCGAGGGTTTCGGCGATCGCCTTGGGCTGGCCCGGCAGGTTGATGATGAGGCTGCTGCCGCGGATCACCGCCACCTGCCGCGACAGGATCGCGGTCGGCACGAAGGCCAGGCTCACCTGACGCATCTGCTCGCCAAAGCCCGGCATCACCTTGTGGGCGACGGCCAGGGTGGCTTCCGGCGTCACGTCGCGCAGGGCCGGGCCGGTGCCGCCGGTGGTGAGCACCAGATGGCAGCCGGCCACGTCGCACAGCTCGATCAGCGTCGCCTCAATGGTCGGCTGGTCGTCGGCGATCAGGCGGGTGACCGGCTCCCACGGGGTGGTGAGGGCCTTGTTCAGCCAGTCCTGCAGGGCCGGAATGCCCTTGTCTTCGTAGATGCCGCCCGAGGCCCGGTCGCTGATGGACACCAGGCCGATCTTCACCACGTCGCTCATTCCTCGTCTCCGGTTTCGTCGTCGAAATCCGTCGCCTCGACGCCGCCTTCTTCCAGCTCACGGAGCACCCGGAAGAGTTCGCGGTAAGCCCGCGGCGGCTTGTTCTGTTCCTTCTCCTTGATCGCGTTGCGGCGCAGCACGCGCAGCTGCTGCAGATCGACGCCCGGATGGGCTTCGGCGATGCCGTGGAGGGTCTTCTCGTCTTCAAGAAGTTTGGTGCGCAGGTTTTCGAGGCGGTGCATCTTGGCGGTCTCGACCGCCGACACGCCCTTGAAGGCGTCCAGCGCGGCACGGATCGGCTCGGGGTCGACGCTACGCATCAGCTTGCCGATGTACTGCAGCTGGCGGCGCTTGGCCTCGTGGGCGGTGAAGCGCTGGTAGTCCTTGACCGCGTCACGCAGGTCTTCGTCGATGGGCACCTTGGCGAGGCGCTCCTTGCCGAGTTCGGCCAGTTCACGGCCGAGATCCTGCAGGGCGGCGCTGTCGCGCTTGAGCTGCGACTTGCTGGGGCCGTCGAATTCTTCGTCTGGGTTGTATTTGTGCTTGGCCATCTGGGGGGTGAAAAAGGCGCGGGAAGGGTAAGATTATAGCCTTTAGCCCCAGCCCTACCCGCAAAGCCATGGCCGACAACCGTTTCAGCTTCAGTCAGGACAACCTCAAGACCATCGCCGAAGACATCCTCAAGTTCGCCAGGAAGCGCGGCGCGACCGCCTGCGAGGTGGATGTGTCGGAAGGGTTCGGCCAGTCCGTCACCGTCCGCCGCGACGAGGTGGACACCATCGAATACAACCGCGACAAGGGCGTCGGCGTCACCATCTACGACGGCCAGAAGCGCGGCTACGCCAGCACCTCCGACTTCTCGAAGGAAGCCCTCAAGGCCACCGTGGATGCGGCCGTCTCCATTGCCCGCTTCACCGCGCCCGACGCCGCCTCCGGGCTGCCCGACGAAGCCCTGCTGGCCAAGGACTTCCCCGATTTCGACCTGTACCACCCCTGGAAGCTCTCCACCGAAGACGCCATCGAGCTCGCCAGCCGCTGCGAGCGCGCCGCCTTTGCGGTGAGCCCGGAGATCCGCAACTCCGACGGCGCCAGCGTGTCGATGCAGGAATCCCACTTCATCTCGGCCAACAGCCTGGGCTTCATGGGCGGCTACGCCAGCTCGCGCCACTACCTGTCGTGCTCGGTGATCGCCGGCGAAGGCGACGACATGCAGCGCGACGACTGGTACACCAGCAAGCGCGACCCGGCCGAGCTGGCCGACGCCGACGAGATCGGCACCTTCGCCGCCCGCCGCGCCCTGGCCCGCCTGGGCGCCCGCCAGATCCCCACCTGCGAGGTGCCGGTGCTGTTCGAGGCGCCGCTCGCCGCCGGGCTGATCGGCGCCTTCGTGCACGCCGTGAGCGGCGGTGCCCTGTACCGCAAGTCGAGCTTCCTGCTCGACAGCCTGGGCAAGCAGGTCTTCCCCAGCCACATCCAGATTTCCGAGCGCCCGCACCTGGCCAAGGCCTTCGCCAGCAGCCCCTTCGACGACGACGGCGTGGCCACGAAGGACCGCGAGGTCATCATCGACGGCGTGCTGCAGGGCTACTTCCTGTCCACCTACTCGGCCCGCAAGCTGGGCATGCAATCCACCGGCAACGCCGGCGGCAGCCACAACCTGCTGGTCAAGCCCGGCCAGTATGATCTCGACGGCCTCGTCAAGCAGATGGACCGGGGCCTGCTCGTCACCGAGCTGCTCGGCCACGGCGTCAATTACGTGACCGGGGATTACTCCCGCGGCGCCGCCGGTTTCTGGGTCGAGAACGGCAAGATCCAGTACCCCGTGCATGAGATCACCATCGCCGGCAACCTCAAGGAAATGCTGATGGGCATCCGCGAGATCGGCTCCGACGTGCTGGTGCGTGGTTCCAAACACTGCGGCTCGATCCTCGTCGAGCGCATGACCGTCGCCGGCGCCTGATGCCGGCACGCAAACTTTTCGCCTGATCGCCAAACAAGAAAGAGGAGAACACCATGGAAAGACGTTCTTTCCTTAAACAGGCGGGTGCCGGCCTTGCTGCCGGCGCTGCCGCCGCGCCGGCCCTCGCCGCGGATCTGCCCGCCATCAAGTGGCGCCTCGCCTCGGGCTTCCCGAAGACGGTCGACGCCATCTTCGGCGCCGCCGAAACGGTCTCGAAGCACGTCGCCGCGGCCACTGGCGGCAAGTTCCAGATTTCCCTCTTCGCCGCCGGCGAGATCGTCCCGACCCCCGGCGTGCTGGATGCGGTGAAGGACGGCACCGTCGAGATGGGCCACGCTGCGTCGTACTGGTACATCGGCAAGGACCCCACGCTGGCCTTCGACACCGCCATCCCCTTCGGCCTCAACAGCCGCCAGCAGAACGCCTGGCTGATGAACGGCGGCGGCCTCGAACTGCTGCGCGAGTTCTTCAAGGATTACAACATCTACAACATCCCCTGCGGCAACACCGGCACCCAGATGGGCGGCTGGTTCCGCAAGGAGATCAAGTCGATCGAAGACCTCAAGGGCCTCAAGTTCCGCATCGGCGGCTTTGCCGGCCAGGTGCTCGCCAGGCTCGGCGTGGTGCCCCAGCAGATCCCGCCGGCCGACATCTACCCGTCCCTCGAAAAAGGCACCATCGACGCCGCCGAGTGGGTTGCGCCCTACGACGACCTCAAGCTGGGCTTTTCCAAGGTGGCCAAGTACTACTACTACCCGGGCTTCTGGGAAGGCGGCGCCCAGCTGTCGCTGTACGTCAACGCCAAGAAGTTCGCCGAGCTGCCGAAGGAATACCAGGCCATCCTCGAGGACGCCTGCGCCTTCGCCAACGCCGAGATGCAGGCCCGCTACGACGCGCGCAACCCCCACGCGCTCAAGCAGCTCCTCGCCTCCGGCACCCAGCTGCGCCCCTTCCCCAATGACGTGATGGCCGCCGCCTACAAGGTCACCTACGAGCTCTACGAGGAAACCGCGGCCAAGAACCCGAAGTTCAAGAAGATCTACGACCACTGGAAGAAATTCCGGGACGACCAGCTCCAGTGGTTCGCGGTGGCCGAAAACCGCTTCGACAACTTCATGCAGGCCACGCGCCACGGCACCATTCCGGGCAAGAAGTGACATCCTTTGCGGCACCATCCGGCGTGGGGCTTTTCCGGCGCCGGACATCATCCGTGAGACCGCTTTTTTGCGGCGGGGCAGCATAGGGTTTTCCGTACTGTCTCGCCCGATAGGGCTCATGAATAATCAGAGCACCCATGTAGCAATTCAAAAAAGGAGACAACGTGGAACGTCGTTCATTTCTGAAGAAGGCCAGCGTAGGTGTCGCGGCCGGTGCAGTAGCTGCTCCCGCCCTCTCGGCCGACCTGCCGACCATCAAGTGGCGTCTCGCCTCGAGCTTCCCGAAGAGTCTCGACACCATCTTCGGCGGCGCTGACGTGGTCGCCAAGCGGGTGGCCGCTGCCACTGGCGGCAAGTTCCAGATCCAGGTTTTCGCGGCCGGTGAAATCGTTCCGGGCCCGGGCGTGCTCGACGCCGTCAAGGATGGCACCGTCGAATGCGGCCACACCTGCTCCTACTATTTCATTGGCAAGGACCCCACGTTCGCCTTCGAAACCGCCGTGCCCTTCGGCCTCAACAGCCGCCAGCAGACGGCCTGGATGATGGACGGTGGCGGCCTCGAGCTGTTCCGTGAGTTCTTCAAGGACTACAACATCTACAACATCCCCTGTGGCAACACGGGCGCCCAGATGGGCGGCTGGTTCCGCAAGGAGATCAAGACCGTCCAGGATCTCAACGGCCTCAAGTTCCGTTGCGGTGGCTTCGCTGGCCAGGTGCTCGCCAAGCTCGGCGTGGTGCCCCAGCAGATCCCCGGTGGCGACATCTACCCGGCCCTCGAAAAAGGCACCATCGACGCCGCCGAATGGATCGGCCCGTACGATGACCAGAAGCTCGGCTTCAACAAGGTCGCCAAGTACTACTACTACCCGGGTTTCTGGGAAGGCGGCCCGCAGATCGCCATGTACGTGAACCAGAAGCAGTGGGCCTCCCTGCCGAAGGAATACCAGACCATCCTGGAAGACGCCTGCCTCTACGCCCACGCCGAAATGCAGGCCCGCTACGACGCCAAGAACCCCAACGCGCTGAAGCAGCTCGTCGGCTCCGGCACCCAGCTGCGCCCCTTCCCCAACGAGGTCATGGCCGCCGCCTACAAGGCCGCCAACGAGCTCTACGAGGAAACCGCCGCCAAGAACGCCAAGTTCAAGAAAATCTACGACTCCTGGAAGAAATTCCGCGACGACCAGCTCCAGTGGTTCGCGGTGGCCGAAAACCGCTTCGACAACTTCATGCAGGCTGCCCGCAGCGCATCTGCCAAGGCTTCCAAGAAGTAAGTCTGCCGTTCCGGTGACATCGAAGGGCCGCGTTCATCGCGGCCCTTTTCTTATTGGGGCTCGGTAGCCGATCGGCAACGACGCCAGCCAGCGGATGACCTCCCGACGCCTGCGGCAGGTCAAACCCGACACGCACGCGGGCGATTGCTGCACCGCACCCGCCTCTTGCGGATAATGGCGCCCTGTTCCTCCGCATCGTTTCAAGAAAGGCACCTTCATGATCGCCGCCTTTGCCCTCCTCCTCGCCTTCCAGCTTGCCGGCGAGACCCTGCGGGTCGCCCTGCATCTGCCGGTGCCCGGCCCGGTGCTGGGGATGGCCCTGCTGATGGTCTATCTCATCGCCCGGCGTGGCCCCGATGAACACCTGCGCACAACCGCCGGCGGCCTGCTGCAGAACCTCTCGCTGCTCTTCGTGCCGGCAGGCACCGGCGTGATGCTCCACGCCAGCCGGCTGGCCGACGAGGCCTGGCCCATCGCCATTGCGCTGGTCGCCAGCACGATCCTGGGGCTCGCCGCCACCGGGCTCACCCTGCACTACCTGACCCGCAAGCGCGCGAACGGAGGGACCCGATGAACACCGAAAGCATGACCGAGATCTGGGTTTACCTCTCGGCCCAGCCGCTCCTGTGGCTGACCCTCACCCTGGCGGTATACATGCTGGCGATCCTGCTCCACCGCAAGGCGGGCGGGCATCCGGCGGTCAATCCGGTGCTCATCTCGGTGGCCGTGCTGGTGAGCCTGCTGCTCGCCACGGGCACGCCCTACCAGCGCTATTTCGACGGCGCCCAGTTCGTGCACTTTCTGCTCGGCCCCACCACCGTCGCCCTCGCCGTGCCGCTCCACGGCCAGCTCAAGCGGCTGATGGAGATGAGCGGCCCGCTGCTGATCGCCCTGGTGGTGGGCTCGCTGGTGGCCGGCCTGTCGGCCTACGGCATCGGCGCGCTGCTGGGGGCGAGCACGCCGACGATGGTGTCGCTGGCGCCCAAGTCGGTCACCACCCCGATCGCGATGGGTGTTGCCGAGCGCCTGGGCGGGCTCGCCTCGCTCACCGCGGTGTTCGTGATCCTCACCGGCATCTTCGGAGCCATCTTCGCCGACGGCATCCTGCGCCGGATGGGCGTGAAGGACGACCCCAGCATCGGCTTCGCGCTGGGCCTCGCCTGCCACGGCATCGGCACCGCCCGGGCCTTCCAGATCAGCGAGCAGACCGGCGCCTTCGCGGCCCTGGCAATGGGCCTCAACGGCCTGTTCACCGCCCTCACCCTGCCCTGGCTGCTGCCGCTGGTGGCCGGGCTGTTCAAGCCCTGACGCCATGCCATAGGGGTCTGCCCTGCTTGCCCGCCTCCCGGACGGCCCCGATAATCGGGGTCGTCGCATTTTTGCTGCACCGCAACCATGGATTTGCTGATCGATGTGATCCTGCGCGCCGGCCGCTCCGCGGTCGAGCTGTCGTTCTTCGTGCTGCTGCCGGTGATGATCGTCATGCTTTCGCTGATGCGCATGCTCGAAGCCCGCGGCGTGCTCGACTGGACGGTGGCCCGCATCGCGCCGCTGCTGCGGCCCTTCGGCCTCACCGGCCTCGGCGTGTTCGCCGCCGTGCAGATCAACTTCGTCAGCTTCGCCGCGCCGGTGGCCACCCTGGCGATGATGGACCAGCGCGGCACCTCCAGCCGGCACCTGGCCGCCACCCTGGCGATGGTGATGGCCATGGCCCAGGCCAACGTGTCGATGCCGCTGGCGGCGATGGGGCTGCACTTCGGCATCGTGCTGGCCTGGTCGATGGTCGGCGGGCTCGTGGCCGCGGCGGCCACCTACTACGTGTTCGGCCGCCAGCTGTCGGCCACCGAGCACACCCTCGACGAAACGCTCCAGCACCCGGTGGCCGACAGCGCCAAGGGCATCCTCGACGTCATCAACCGGGCCGGCGCCGAAGCCTTCAAGATCGCTGTTGGCTCGATCCCGATGCTGGTGCTCTCGCTCACCGTGGTGCTGGCCCTGCGCCGGCTGGGGGCGCTGGATGCACTCACCCTGTGGCTGTCGCCGGCGCTCCTGGCGGTGGGAGCCGACCCGGCGCTGATCCTGCCCACGCTCACCAAGTTCCTCGCCGGTGGCACCGCGATGATGGGCGTGATGGACGAGATGCTGCGAGCAGGCACGGCCAGCGCGGCCACCCTCAACGGGGCCAGCGCCGGGCTGCTGATCCACCCGCTGGACATCCCAGGCGTGGCCGTGCTGATCTCCGCCGGCCGTCGCGTGGCGGACGTCTGGAAGCCCGCCGCCCTCGGCGCGGTAGTCGGCATCCTGGTACGCGCCGCCGGCCATCTGCTGATCGGCTGAAGCCACCGCCATGACCACCCCCGGCACCCACCTCCAGCCTGATCCGAACCGCCAGTACCGCTACTACGAGTTCGTGATGGCAGCCTTCGTGGCGGTGTATCTGTGCTCCAACCTGATCGGCCCGGCCAAGGCGGCGCAGCTCGACCTGCCCGGCTGGGGCCCGGTCACCTTCGGCGCCGGAGTTCTGTTCTTCCCGGTCTCGTACATCTTCGGCGACGTGCTCACCGAGGTGTATGGCTACGCCCGCGCCCGGCGGGTGATCTGGGCCGGCTTTGCGGCGATGGTCTTCGCCTCGGTGATGGCCGCCGTCATCGTGGCGCTCCCGCCCGCCCCCGGCTGGGCGAACCAGCCCGCCTACGAGATCGCCTTCGGCTCCACCTGGCGGATCGTCGGAGCGTCGCTGTGCGCGTTTTTCTGTGGCGAATTCGTCAATTCCTTCGTGCTCGCCCGCATGAAGGTGAAGAGCAACGGACGCCACCTTTGGCAGCGGACGATCGGCTCGACCATCGTCGGCGAAGGGGTGGATTCGGCGCTCTTCTACCCCATCGCCTTCTGGAATTCCGGCCTCATTCCCAACGAGCTGCTGCCGGGGATCATGCTCACCCAGTTCGTCTCCAAGGTGGCCGTCGAGGTGTTGTTCACCCCGCTCACCTACAAGATCGTGGCCTTCCTCAAGCGCGCCGAGCATGAGGACCACTACGACGTGAACACCGATTTCACGCCGTTCTCGATCCGGCTGTAGGCCTGATTTCGCAGCGCAGCATTTCACTAGGCGAAATCAACACGACTGCGCTACCATTCGCCATCCCTGACGACCCACGCAGAAAACGCTTTGTCCACGCCAGAAACCGCGAAGAATCCCATCCAGGTCATCGAGCGCATGATGAAGTTGCTCGACGTCCTCGCCGAGCACCCTGATCCGGTGCCGCTCAAGCAGCTCGCCCTCGAAACCGGGCTGCACTCGTCCACCGCGCACCGCATTCTCGGCGCGATGACCAGCAGCGGCTTTGTCGAACGCAGCGACGCCGGCGTCTATCGCCTCGGCATCCGCCTGCTCGAGCTGGGCAGTCTGGTCAAATCCCGCATCTCCCTGCGCGAAACCGCCATGTCGGCGATGCTCAAGCTCCACGCCGCCACCGGCGAGAGCGTCAACCTGGGCATCCGCGCTGGCGACGAGATCGTCTACATCGAACGAACCTCCAGCGGCAAATCGGCGGTGCGGGTGGTGCACATCGTCGGCGCCCGTGCGCCGCTGCACACCACCGCCACCGGCAAGCTCTTCCTCGTCGAGGACGGCGCCCAGAAGGTCAAGGAATACGCCAAGCGCACCGGCCTGCCGTCGTCCACGGCCACCTCGATCACCACCCTGCAGGGCCTCGAGAAGGAACTCGACAAGGTGCGCCGTCACGGCGTGGCTTTCGACATGGACGAGGTGGAAACCGGCGTGCGCTGCATCGCCGCCGGCATCCGTGACGACAGCGGCGAGCTCATCGCCGGCCTGTCGCTGTCCACGCCGTCCGAGCGCTTCGATCCGGACCGCGCCCCGCTGATCCGCGAAACCGCCGACGAGATCAGTCGCGCGCTGGGCTACATGCCGCCGAACCGCTGATTCGTCATCGGTTGCTCAGGCAAAACACAACGGGCGCCATCGGGCGCCCGTTTTGTTTGATGCAACTTTCCGGTCAGGTTGCCGGGCCACGGCCGTTGGCCGCCACCTTCTGCTGCACGGCGGCACTTTCGAGCCAGCGCTTGACCCGCTGGGCGTCCGCCACGCGGGTGAAACGGCCGAAGGAATCCAGCAGCACGATGATCATCGGCTTGTTGAGCAGCCAGGCCTGCATCACCAGGCACTTGCCGGATTCGTTGATGAAGCCGGTCTTGGAGACGCCGATCTGCCAGTCGGGGCTGCTCACCAGCGCGTTGGTGTTGTTGAACTGGCGCTGACGGCCATTGAGCGACACCACGTAGTTGGCGGTGGTGGAGAACTCGCGGATCAGCGGATAGCGCGACGCGGCGGACACCATCTTGACCAGATCGCGGGCGCTCGACACGTTGGCGGAGTTGAGGCCGGTGCTGTCGGAGAAACGGGTCTCGCGCAGGCCCAGCGACGCGGCCTTGCGGTTCATGGCTGCCACGAAGGCCGGCAGGCCGCCCGGGTAGTGACGGGCCAGGGACGACGCGGCGCGGTTCTCGGACGACATCAGCGCCAGGCGCAGCATGTCTTCGCGGGTCAGATCGGTGCCAACGGGCACGTGGGAGCTGCTGCCCCGCAGGGTGTCCACGTCTTCCTGGCCGATGGTGAGGATCTCGCCCAGATTGAGGCGCGCATCCAGCACGACCATGGCGGTCATCAGCTTGGTGATCGAGGCGATCGGCAGCACGGCGTCGGAGTTCTTTTCGAGCAACACATTGCCGGTGGCCTGGTCGGCGATCATGAAGGCCGCCGAGTGGAGCAGCGGGTTGCCTTCCTGGTCGATCTCGGAGGCAGCGGGGGCAAAGGCGGCACGCTGGGCCACCGGTGCAGCAGCGTGGAAGCGGGCATGGCCACGATCGCGCTGGGCGACGGCCTTGTTACCGGACCGGGCCGGCGCAGCCGCGGCCATCTTGCCGCCCTTGGCGGGCTTTCCCGCCTTGGCGACGGACTTGGCCGGCGCAGCGACCTTCTTGGCGGATGCGCGCTGCACTGCAGCAACAGCATCGACCGACACCACCGAACCAAGCGCAAAGACGCTCAGCAGGGCAACCAGAGAATGACGGATTTTCATCGTTTTCAAACCAAATCTAGACATCAGCGGAGGCACGCCTCCGCTGCAAACAAAATCGACGCGATGAAGCTCGCATGTACGCTTCGTCATCACCCGATGACGAAAAACTGCCGCGGGCTACGCCTCATTTTGGGCGACAAGCCGTTAACGGCAGACTTCTATTTAAAATAATGGCTTATTCTAAATTTTTGAAGTTTTTTGTGAATCTTTTTTTGTAACCGACGGCCGATCTGGATCAGCCTGAAGTGCCGATGGCCTTCAGTGCCCGGGCACCCTCAGGAAGCGGGCGAGCTCGGCACGCCGACTCATCGCATCCCGGTAACCCAGCTCCATCAGGGCGCGGGTATACCCGCGCTCGAACAAAAGGTAGGAGAGTAACACCGAGCCATTCTTTCGCGTTGCACCAATCCCGCTCAAAACGAGCCTCAGGGCCCGGGGCAGCGCGTTGCGATGGCGGGCGGCAAGATAATCCAGACGCTGCGATGGTGCAATCACAAAGGTTTCGATGGGCCGCAGGGCAATCCCGGCCGCCTCGCGCTGGGCTGGCGCAAGGGCGCCCACGGTGCTGTTGATCCGCTCGAGCCGCTCCAGATCCATCGACAGGCCATCCAGAAAGATGCTCGACAGGGCATGCCCGGCCACCTGCGCGGGCGACGGATAGCGGTCCGTCCGCTGACGGGCTTCTTCCGAACGCCGGCCGCCGGCGATCACCAGGATGCGGTCGGCGCCCAGGTGGATCACCGGGCTGATGGGCGCCGTCTGGCGCATCGACCCGTCGCCGAAGTATTCGCGGTTGATCCGCACCGCCGGAAACACAAAGGGGATCGCGCTGGAGGCGAGCAGGTGCTCGACCTTGATGTCGGTGCGCACGCCGACGCGCTGAGCCCGCCGCCAGGGCTGCAGATCCTCGCGGCCCTGAAAGAACGACAGACTCTCGCCCGAGGTGTAGCCGGAGGCCGTCACGGTCACCGCCTGCAGGTGGCCGTCGGCGATGGCGTGGCCGATGGCGCCGAAATCGAGCTGGGCTTCGAGGAGCTCGCGCAGGGGCTGGTTGTCGAGCAGGGAGCGCGGCGACTGGCGGAACAGCCACCCGAGAAACATCGCCGAGCCCCAGCGGGTCACCGATTCGGCGATCGCCAGGGTGTCGGCGCGATAGACGTGATGGACGTGGAAGTTGCGCCAGATGAAGGCGAGCTTCTTCACTGCCTCGTTGAAGTTCGCCGAGAACACCGCCAGCGCGACGGCATTCACCGCGCCCGCCGAGGTGCCGCAGATGATCGGAAAGGGGTTCTCCGCGCGCTTGCCCCACACGTCGCGGATGGCGATCAGCGCGCCGACCTGATAGGCCGCCCGCGCGCCACCGCCGGTGAGCACCAGCGCAGCCCTGCCGTCCGTCATGCCGTCACCCTCCACCCGATTGCTGTGAAGCTTAACGGCACGCGGCGGCCGGAACTGAGCCGGTGTTGCGGATCAGCGACCCGCTTCGACGACGGTGAGCGCCGTCATGTTGACGATCCGCCGCACGGTGGCGGTCGGGGTGAGGATGTGCACCGGCTTGGCCGAACCGAGCAGGATGGGGCCGATGGTCATGCCCTCGCCCGCGGCCGTCTTGAGCAGGTTGAAGGCGATGTTGGCCGCGTCCAGCGTCGGGAAGATCAGCAGGTTGGCGTCTTCCTTCATCTTGGCGTTGGGGAAGATCTGCTGACGGATCGCCGAATCCAGCGCCGCGTCACCGTGCATCTCGCCTTCGACTTCCAGATCGCCGTGCTCGGCGTGGAGCATCACCAGCGCCTTGCGCATCTTCTCGGCGGTGGGCGAGTTGTCGGTGCCAAAGCTGGAGTGCGACAGCAGCGCGATGCGCGGCTGGATGCCGAAGCGGCGCACTTCGTCGGCGGCGAGGCGGGTCATCTCGACCACCTGCTCGGGCGTCGGGTCGTAATTGACGTAGGTGTCACACAGGAACACCGTGCGGCCCGGCAGCGCCAGCAGGTTCATGGTGTAGAAGTTGCGCACGCCCTTCTGGCGGCCGAGCACCGTCTCGATGAACTTGAGGTGCAGGCCGTGCATGCCGTAGGTGCCGCAGATCATCCCGTCGGCGTAGCCGAACTTGAGGAGCAGCGAACCGAGCAGCGTGGGACGGCGGCGCACTTCGCGCTTGGCGTAATCCACCGACACGCCCTTGCGCTCCATCAGCGAGTGGTAGTGGGTCCACAGCTGGTCGTAGCGCGGATCGGTCTCGGGATTGACCAGCTCGAAATCCAGCTCGGGGCGCAGGCGCAGGCCAAAGCGGTCGATGTTCTCGATCACCACATCCGGACGACCGATCAGGATCGGACGGCACAGGCCTTCGTCCACCACCGTCTGAACGGCGCGCATCACGCGCTCGGATTCGCCTTCCGAGAAGATGATCCGCTTGGGCGAACGCTTGGCGGCCTGGAACACCGGCTTCATCACCAGGCCCGACTGCCACACGAAGTTGTTGAGCTGCTGGCGGTAGGCGTCGAAGTCGGCGATCGGGCGGGTCGCCACGCCGGATTCCATCGCCGCGCGGGCAACCTCAGGCGCGATCTTGACGATCAGGCGCGGATCGAAGGGCTTCGGGATGATGTACTCGGGGCCAAAGCCCGAGACGTTCTCGCCGTAGGCCGCGGCCACGATGTCGGAGGCTTCGGCGCGGGCCAGTTCGGCAATCGCCTTGACCGCGGCGAGCTTCATCTGGTCGGTGATGGTGGTGGCGCCCACGTCGAGCGCGCCCCGGAAGATGAACGGGAAGCACAGCACGTTGTTCACCTGGTTCGGGTAGTCCGAACGGCCGGTGGCCATCAGCGCGTCGCTGCGCACCTTCTTCACTTCTTCGGGCAGGATTTCCGGCGTCGGGTTGGCGAGCGCCATGATCAGCGGGTTGGCGGCCATCTTGGCGACCATCTCGGGCTTCAGCACGCCGCCGGCCGACAGGCCCAGGAAGACGTCCGCACCTTCGATCACCTCGCCCAGGGTGCGGGCGTCGGTCACCTTGGCGTAGCGCGCCTTGATCGGGTCCATCAGCTTGGTGCGGCCTTCAAAGACCACGCCTTCGATGTCGGTCACCCAGATGTTGGACACCGGCACGCCCAGCATCACCAGCAGATCCAGGCAGGCCAGCGCCGCGGCGCCCGCGCCGGAGGTGACCAGCTTGACCTTGGAGAGATCCTTGCCCAGCAGGTGCAGGCCGTTGAGCAGCGCCGCGCCCACCACGATGGCGGTGCCGTGCTGGTCATCGTGGAAGACCGGGATCTTCATCCGCTCGCGCAGCTTGCTCTCGATGTAGAAGCACTCCGGCGCCTTGATGTCTTCAAGGTTGATGCCGCCGAAGGTCGGCTCCAGCGCGGCGATCATGTCGATCAGCTTGTCGGCGTCGGGTTCGTCGATCTCCAGGTCGAACACGTCGATGCCGGCGAACTTCTTGAACAGCACGCCCTTGCCTTCCATCACCGGCTTGGCGGCCAGCGGGCCGATGTTGCCGAGGCCGAGCACCGCGGTGCCGTTGGTGACGACGCCGATCAGGTTGCTGCGGGAGGTGAGGTTGGCGGCCTCGGCCGGATCTTCGACGATGGCGTCGCAGGCAGCGGCAACGCCCGGGGAGTAGGCCAGCGACAAATCCTGCTGGTTGGTCAGGGCCTTGGTGGGGGCGATCGAAATCTTGCCGGGGCGCGGATAGCGGTGGTATTCCAGGGCGGCCTGACGAATGCGTTCATCCATGCTGTTGTCTCTCCAGGTGGTGTGTTTATGGGTTCGTACGCCCATGATGGGAGCACGGATTCATTGAGGCTATTCGTGACATCCACAGCATTTGGACGTGACGCGCGAATGACGTCGATCGATGAACCGTGGCATAATTATAGGCTAGCTTATCCGGGGTAATTCCTGATTGGGCCTACTCCGGCCCAAGACGATCAAGCCAATAATACGCGCCGAGCCCTGGTGGCCAAAAGACGCGATCGCCCAGCCGGCGGACTCCCGAGCCGGCACATGAAACAACGCAATCCGTAACGTCCTGGAGAATCGTCAGATGTCTCAAAGCATTGCCGAAGCCGCCATCGCCGCCGCGCCCGACTACGTCAAAAACCAGAAACTCAAGCAGTGGGTCGCCGAGATCGCCACCCTCACCCAGCCCGACCGCGTCGTCTGGTGTGATGGCTCTGAAGAAGAATACGACCGCCTCTGCGCCGAAATGGTCGAAGCCGGGATGCTGATCAAGCTGAACCCGGAAAAGCGCAAGAACTCCTACCTCGCCTGTTCCGACCCTTCCGATGTGGCGCGTGTCGAAGACCGCACCTACATCTGCTCGGCCAACAAGGACGATGCCGGCCCGACCAACAACTGGGAAGACCCGGCCAAGATGCGCAAGACCCTGAACGAACTGTTCACGGGCTGCATGCACGGTCGCACCATGTACGTGATCCCGTTCTCCATGGGTCCGCTCGGCTCCCCGATCGCCCACATCGGCGTCGAGATCTCCGACAGCCCGTACGTGGTCACCAACATGCGCACCATGACCCGCATGGGCAAGGCCGTCTATGACGTCCTCGGCACCAATGGCGAGTTCGTGCCCTGCGTCCACACCGTTGGCGCCCCGCTGGGCCACGGCGAGAAGGATTCGTCCTGGCCGTGCAACCCGACCACCAAGTACATCGTTCACTACCCCGAAACCCGTGAGATCTGGTCCTACGGTTCCGGTTACGGTGGCAACGCGCTGCTGGGCAAGAAGTGCTTCGCCCTGCGCATCGCCTCCAACATGGCCCGTGACGAAGGCTGGCTGGCCGAACACATGCTGATCCTCGGCGTGGAAAGCCCCACCGGCGAGAAGACCTACGTCGCCGCCGCCTTCCCGTCTGCCTGCGGCAAGACCAACTTCGCGATGCTGATCCCGCCGAAGTCCTTCGATGGCTGGAAGATCTCCACCGTCGGCGACGACATCGCCTGGATCAAGCCGCGCAAGGAAGCCGACGGCACCACCCGCTTCTACGCGATCAACCCGGAAGCGGGCTTCTTCGGCGTCGCCCCCGGCACCTCCGAGAAGACCAACTACAACGCCCTGGCCACCCTCAAGGAAAACATCATCTTCACCAACGTCGCGCTGACCGACGATGGCGACGTGTGGTGGGAAGGCCTGACCAAGGAAGCCCCGGCTCACCTGATCGACTGGCAGGGCAAGGACTGGACCCCGGAGCTGGCCAAGGAAACCGGCCGCAAGGCTGCGCACCCGAACTCCCGCTTCACCGCCCCGGCCAGCCAGTGCCCGTCCATCGACCCGGCCTGGGAAGATCCCGCCGGCGTGCCGATCTCCGCCTTCATCTTCGGCGGCCGTCGTGCCACCACCGTGCCGCTGGTGTACCAGGCCTTCAACTGGAACTACGGCGTCTACATGGCGGCCACCCTCGGCTCCGAAACCACCGCTGCCGCCTTCGGCGCCCAGGGCGTGGTCCGTCGCGATCCGTTCGCCATGCTGCCGTTCTGCGGCTACCACATGGGTGACTACTTCAACCACTGGCTGAAGATGGGTCACACCGTGGATCAGGCCCCGGGCATCTTCTGCGTCAACTGGTTCCGCATGAACGAGAAGGGTGAGTTCATGTGGCCGGGCTTCGGCGAGAACATGCGCGTCCTGAAGTGGATCGTCGACCGCGTCCGCGGCCGCGTTGCCGCCCAGGAAAATGCCCTCGGCTGGATGCCCCAGTACGAAGACATCGACTGGACCGGCTCCGACGTCACCAAGGAAGAGTTCAACGCCCTCGTCAAGATCGACGCGGAAGCGTGGAAGTCTGAACTGGCTGGCCACAAGGAATGGTTCGACAAGCTGTCGGATCGCCTGCCCAAGCAGTTCATGCTCAAGCGCGAACTGTTCGAGCTGGCCATGTCGGTCTAAAGCCGCCGGCAGCCGCAAGGCTGCCACTGCTGTACACAAAAGCGCCGGGCAACCGGCGCTTTTTGTTTGTGCGGGCCCGGTGGCGCTCGCCGCCATCTCCCGCTGCCCGTATCCGGCAAGCGACAAAGCTCAGCGCCCCCCCCTGCCATTCCTGCCCCGACTTTTCCTCATTACGCCGCAAGAAACGCACTTTTCTCGCTGAAAGGGCGTTTCAGGCCGAGAAACGTCAATTCAGGCCGTGAATCGACGTTTCCATGGCAAGAAAGTCGGTTTCACGCGCCGAAACGATCCCTACGCCCCGCGCAACGCAGTTTCAGACGATGAATCGACGATGCGCGCGATGAAACGCCGTTTCGGCAACGCGCATCGACAATTCGCGCGCTGCAGGCATCTTTCTCCATCCGCCAAGATGGCTTTTCATGGACAAGAATGAATCAGGGCCAGGGAATGTTGGACTGAAGTCCAACCTACGGCGTAGATGGGGTTCGAAGCCAGGCTGGCAGCGGCGTGGCAAGGCCCGGCAGATGAGATTCCCCTGTAGGTCGGACTTCAGTCCGACAAACCACGCCCGAAAGCACCTGCCACACGGCCAGCACCAGGCCGCCAGCGCCGGCAAAAACGGAATGAACAGATGGAGGATCTAGCCCCGCCCGCAGGAAAGGTCAGGGTGGTGCGAGGCCGGATCGAAGCCAGGCCTCGCCGTTGCGCAGGATCAGTCGCCCGCCACGATGCGCTGGCGCTGGCTGCCCAGGCCGGTGATGCCCAGCTCCACCACATCGCCCACCTTGAGGAACTGGGGCGGCTTGAATCCCATGCCGACGCCGGGCGGCGTGCCGGTGATGACGAGGTCGCCGGGCTCGAGGGTCATGATGCGGCTCAGATACGCCACCACCTGGGCGCAGGAGAAGATCATCAGGCTCGTGGTGCCGGTCTGCTTGCGCTGGCCGTTCACATCCAGCCACAGGTCGAGCTTCTGCGGATCGGGCACTTCATCCTTCGTCACCAGCCACGGCCCCACCGGGCCGAAAGTGTCGAAGCCCTTGCCCTTGCCCCACTGGCCGCCGCTGCGCTGGAGCTGCCAGTCGCGGGCCGACACGTCGTTGGCCAGCACGTAGCCCGCCACGTGGTCGAGCGCTTCAGCCTCGGAAACCTTGCGGGCCCGGCTGCCGATCACGATGCCCAGCTCCACCTCCCAGTCCATCTGGGTGGATTCGGGCGGATGGATGATGTCGTCGTTGGCGCCGCACAGGCAGCTGGTCCACTTGGGAAAGATCACCGGCTCGACGGGCACCGGCATGTTCGACTCGACCGCGTGGTCGTGGTAGTTGAGGCCGATGGCCACATACTTGGGCGTGCCGTTCCAGGGCACACCCAGGCGAGGGGTGCCCGGAACCGCCGGCAGCCGTGCCGGATCGACCGCGGCCAGCACGGCCAGGGCGTCCGGCGCAAGGCGCCTCGGGGTGATGTCGTCGATGAGGCCGGAAAGGTCGCGGAGGGTGCCTTCCGCATCCAGCAGACCGGGTTTCTCCTGGCCCACCGGGCCGTAGCGCAGCAGTTTCATGGCGTGTCTCCTTCATCGGGCCGCCCCGCGGCCTTGTTATTGTGGGGGAAGGCGGGCGGCCCTCCCCCGTGCCGGCCTCAGCCCTGAACCGGACGAACCTTGCCGGCGGCCAGCTTGGCGCGGCTGCGGGCTTCGTCGGTGTCGGCACCATTGGCCACCACCACGCCCATGCGGCGTTTCACGAAAGCCTCGGGCTTGCCGAACAGGCGGATGTCGGTACGCGGCACGGCCAGCGCATCGGCCACGCCTTCGAAGGCGATGCCCGCCGCCTCCATACCACCATAGATCACCGCCGACGCACCGGGTTCGGCGAGGCTCACATCCACCGGCAGGCCAAGGATGGCGCGGGCGTGGAGCTCGAACTCCGAGAATCGCTGGGAGCACAGGGTGACGAGGCCGGTGTCGTGGGGGCGCGGGCTGACTTCCGAGAACCACACCATGTCGCCCTTAACAAAAAGCTCGACGCCGAACAACCCGCGCCCGCCCAGGTTGCCGGTGACGGCGCCGGCGATCTCCCGGGCGCGCTCCAGCGCCTTCGGGCTCATCGCCTGGGGCTGCCAAGATTCAACGTAGTCGCCCGACACCTGCACATGGCCGATGGGGTCGCAGAAGTAGGTCTGCACCGCGCCGCTCGCATCGTTGGCGCGCACGGTGAGCAGGGTGATCTCGTAGTCGAAATCGATGAAGCCTTCGACGATCACCCGCCCCTGATTGACGCGTCCGCCGGCGGCGGCGTAGTCCCACGCCTTCTGCACGTCGTCCGGCCCCTTGAGCAGCGACTGCCCCTTGCCGGACGAAGACATCACCGGCTTCACGATGCACGGGTAGCCGATGGCCGGCTGGCCGTCGCTGCCGTCGATGGCGGCCTGCAGCTCGGCCAGGGAATCGGCAAAGCGATAGGGCGAGGTGGCGAGGCCCAGCTCTTCGGCCGCCAGGCGGCGGATGCCCTCGCGGTTCATCGTAAGACGCGCGGCGCGGGCGGTGGGGATCACCGTCGCCAGCCCTTCGGCCTCGATTCTCTCGAGCATGTCGGTGGCGATGGCCTCGATCTCCGGCACGATCAGGTGGGGCTTCTCCTGCTCCACCAGCGCCCGCAGCGCGGCGCCATCGGTCATCGGGATCACGTGGGCGCGATGGGCCACCTGATGGCCAGGGGCGTTGGGGTAACGATCCACCGCAATGGTCTCGACGCCCAGGCGCTGCAGCGCGATCAGGACTTCCTTGCCCAGCTCGCCGGAGCCGAGAAGCATCACGCGCAGGGCGGACGGGGAGAGAGGGGTGCCGAATTTCATGGGGCGCTCCGGGTAAAAAAGTGTGGGAAGAGAGGGCGCCGATCATAGCACCGGGGCCTGCACCGACAAGGCCGCGCCAGACCGACCGACGCCCCAGCATCCGCCAAACCCACTTCGGGTAACTCAATAAAGCCAAAATGACTAACAATTCATCATGACTACCGGGATAATTTAGGACATTCACCATTCCGGAAGAGAAAATCATGGCCGACATCCTGGGCTCCATCAGCTCCACCGCCACGCTCGCCATCAACGGCCTCGGCGGTATCAGTTCCATCGAAACCGCAGGAGATCAGGACTGGTGGAAAGTCAGCCTGACGGCGGGGACGGCCTACACCTTCCGCCTTGACACGCTCACCTTCGGCGGCGTGGGCGATCCGCTGCTGCGCCTGCTCGACGCCAGCGGCCGCCAGCTCGCCTGGAACGACGACGCCGGCGGCACCCTCAACTCGGCCCTGAGCTTCACCGCCACCCAGTCCGGCAGCTACTTCCTGTCGGCCCAAGGCTATGGCGCCGCCACCGGCAACTACGTGATCTCGGCCACCACGGCGGCAACCGTGCCCGTGCTCAGCATCGCCGCCACTTCCGCCAGCCAGGCCGAAGGCAACAGCGGCAGCACGGCCTTCACCTTCACCGTCACCCGCAGCGGCAGCACCGTCGGCGGCAGCACGGTCAACTGGGCGGTGGCCGGCGGCTCCGCCAGCGCCGCCGACTTCACCGGTGGCGTGCTCCCGGGCGGCACCCTCACGTTTGCCGCGGGCGAAACCGCAAAGCTCATCACCATCAACGTGGCCAGCGACATCCAGATCGAGGCCGACGAAGACTTCAAGGTGGTCCTCTCGGCCCCCACCGGCGCCACCCTCGGCACCGCCGCGGCGCTGGGCACCATCCGCAACGACGACACCCTGCCCACCCTCGCCATCGCCGCCACCAGCGCCAGCAAGGCCGAGGGCAACAGCGGCACGACGCCCTTCACCTTCACGGTTACCCGCAGCGGCAACACCGGCATCGCCTCCAGCGTGGGCTGGAGCGTCGTCGAAGGTTCCGCCACCCTCAACGCCGCCGATTTCTCCGGCCCCACCTCCGGCG